>NZ_JBLWAB010000014.1:0-13854 GCF_048284645.1 Mycoplasma haliaeeti
AATACATTAATTTTTTAAACGAAAGGAATTGTCCTAAATATCTTTATTAGTTCGTAAAAAAATTTACCAATGCACTAGCAAAGGCAAATTTTACTATGTAGTAGGGATAAATTACTTTTCCTTAATATCTAATTTATCATCATTATTAATGTAATATTCAAAATTCTTTAATTCAATATTGTATTCAAAAGCGTCTAATTCATCTTTGAATTTTAATCTTCCAAGATACATAATTAGTTCATAAACCATAATCATGGCTTTAACGTCATTTTCACAATAAAGTTTTAAAGCCGGAACAGTTAATTCATTTCATAAGCTATCTCCAATTATTCCAGCATTTCTTTGCATAGCCTTTTCCATGGCCATAGTTCCTTTTTGGATTTCAAGATCCTTATAAGGAGTAATTAGAGTTTTAAGTCTTAGTCCTAGGTGTGTAATGTATTTTTCAATCTTTTTAATAGAGTAATAATACATTAAATAATTAAGTGAAATAATGTGACTATTTCAAGAAGTAATTTCTTGAAAACGAGCAAAATCAACATCATTTAGAACTTTAATAGTATGATTTTGTTCATCATCTTCAAAGAAGACATATTCCCTTAATTCTGGGTCCATGTTGTTTACTGGTAATTTTTCAGAAGCATAACGATTGAAACAATCAGCTAGATCAATGGTGTTGTTATTAATGTGAAAAATGATATGTTCAAAATCTTTTAGCCCATTTGGAAATAGTTCGTTAAATTGGGCAATAAAAGCTAAGTTATTTTCAGAACCATCTCCATGCAGGATTTGCTTACGTACAAGAGCTAAAACTTCTTTATTACGTGTATTTTCGTAGCTTTTATTATATACCACATAAGCATTGGCACCATCGCAATAAATTGCCTTAAGCATTTTAACTATATCAATTAATTTTAAGCCTAGGGTATCAATAACAATGTTTTCTTTATGAATCTCTTTACCATTTTGTGTTAGGATAATTGAAACTTGGTTAATGACTTGATTATAAGAAGGAACATTGTCAATAATTGGATATAAATTCATGAAGCCTTCATAGTCATATCAGCAAATTCTAGCATCCTTAATGTGAATGTTTTTAACTACGTTTAAGGCTTGGATGTTAAAGAAGTTAATATTATGTTTAATTTTAGCAATCTTGTTTGTAATTGCTTCATAAGATTTCTTTTCAGCTGGCTTAAAAGCATTGCCAGAATAATAATCATATTTATTACCTAAAATATAATTTAGCATTGCAGCCCGTTCTAATGCTGTAAAGTATTCTGGAAAAACAAAATTATCTTCTTCAAGATGAGGAATTATCCCATTTTGCAATCAATATTTTACTTTACTATCATCTTCGTTTGAATCTACAGCATAGAAGTATTTGATAGCATCATAATTAAATGATTCTTCATTATTAAATTCTTGATAACTCTTTATCATTACATCAACATAGAATTCAAAGTTTTCAAGTTGGCGAATTAATAAATCACCTTTCCCTTTAAATTTAAAAGGTTGATAACTTTCTAGCTCTTGTTTATAGCTAGCTTGATCTAAATTAGAACTTTCAGGTGCAATATTGTCTTCTTCAACTTTAGCTTGGATAACAGTTTTATCAACTTCTACACCAGTCTGTAAAATTAAGCCACTTTTGGCACTTTTTACAAATGAGAACATACTGTTACGTTCATAAAAACCACTATGTCCTATTAAAGTTGCATCTCCAGTCTTCTTGAAAATAAAATCTAAATCAATTAAATCAGGGCTTAATTTAGCACTACTTGATTTGGCAATACTTTTTAAAGGATAAGCTGAGTAAGATTCATAGAATCAAATTTGGCCTTGTTTAACTGTTTTCTTGACAGCAGAAACTGGATCAATAATTATCGTTGAACATTCTTTTAACTCTACGTCATTGCGCTTAAGGATTTTTTGCAAGTATCAGAATTGGTAAAATTGAGTATTTTTAGCACGTGAAACATATGATAAAGTACTTAATTTTTTGAGGTTTTTATCATACAATAAACCATCTGAAACAAATCTAAAAAGATTGTCTTGATTATCACTAACTTGATAATCTAAAACTGGATCAATAATTAAATCAATATTAGGGTCTAGTAGAAATTGTTTAGTAGCTAAAATTTTATTATCTAACTTATCAGTTCCTCTAATAAAAGCAACTCTTTTAGGGCTGATTTGATATTGCTTAATATACCAGTTAATAGCATCTTTTTTATATTTTACATAAGAGTCTAAACGAATGTTGATATAAGATTCAGAAACATTGTCAAAATCAATTTCTTGAGTTATATTTGCTTCAAAATGATCATCTTGAATTTGAAAGAAAATATCTGCCTCATCAAGCGCAAGAATATCATCATTATCTTGTTCAACAAATCCTGTTTCATCACTTTCTATCTCTTGCAGCAAGGCACGGTGGTCTTCTGGGGAATATCCTCATTTTTTCTTATATTCACTTTCAATAATACGATCTTGTAAATTAAAAGTGTTATAAATCATGGCAGGATTATTATAAAAAACCTTTTTAAATGTGTTTCATTTTATTATTATTGGCTCTTTTTCTTGCATAGTATTCCTCACTTTATTTTTTCGATAATTGAATTATAATATTTTATATAAAATATTAAATGTAATTAATAAAACAGGAGTAAACATGAAAAATAAGAAACGTTTAAACTGGCTAATTTTAGCTGGATTTTCGCCTATAGCTATTGCACCAATTATGGTAGCTTCGCAATGCGATAATAAGAAGAAAAGCGATATAAACAATGATAACGATAAGGACAAAGATAAAAATAAAAAGGCTGAAGAATTAAAGAAACTAAAGCAAGCAGCTGAATCTTTGAATGCAGCATTAGATAAGCAACAAGAAGTAATAAATAGTCTCAAAGAAAAAATTCAATGACTTAAACTATGAAATGATGACTATCCAAAAAGAATTGATAACTTAAAATTAGCTTGAAGTCAAGCTCAACCAAGTATTACTGAAGCAAGAGAACAAGTTGACTTACTTAAAGAAAAATTTAATAAACTGGTTGATGAATACAAAAATATTAAAGCTGATTTATCAAATCCTAAATTAACTGAATTAAATAATAAAGTTAATTCAAATATAAATGAAGCAAAAACTGCAATTGATAAATTTGAATCTAATCTAACAGGAGCTACTAAGCTATTTGATAATCCAGATTTCTACAACTATCCTAATAAAGGGTTGCAAGAAGCAATAAGCGCTTATGATAAAATAGTTAGTTTGTCTGATACTTTAACTCAACAAGTAACTCAATTAAAAGCATTACAAAATGATACATTAGCTCAAATTGAACAAAAGCAAAGCCAACTTGATAAACTATCTACTTCAGTTAATAAATTAGCAGAACAAATTCAAAATCAAATTTCAGTTAATAATCAATTGTTTACTTGATACCAACAAAGTTATTTAGTCATTCCTAGCGATAATACTATTTACAATTTATACCAAATTGCGAATAGTGATAACTCTGATTTAAGCTCCTCTATTAAAAAGCTTAATGAAGAAATTGATAAATTATCTAAGCAACATGAAGAATCAAAAGATGATGACAACAAAAATAATTCAGGAACCGGGAATGATGGAAAAGATAATACAAATAATCCGACTCCAAACCCTCAACCAGAACCTAAACCGAATCCCGTTACTCCAGGAGACAAACCTATAAATCCAAATCCTCAACCTACACCACAACCAGAACCAAATCCACAGCCTGAACCAAAACCGAATCCTCAACCAGAACCAAAACCAAACCCTCAACCTACACCACAACCGGAGCCAAATCCACAGCCTGAACCAAAACCTGTAAATCCTAATCCAGGAACAGTTACACCTGATCCAAAACCAAGTAAGCCAGTAGATGGTGACAAAGATAATGATAAAAATGTTACAAATACTGATGCTGAAGCAACTTTACTGGAAGCAGCTAAAAAAGCTAACTTATTTCATTTAAACACTTCAACATTTGATAAGTTTTCAAGAATAGTTAATCCAAATGCCACAACAGCTGTCAACTCTTCATTTAACTATGGTACAGTCCCTTTAGTACGCAAAGCTGATAGTGAAATAACAAAACAAGACCTTAAAGATATGTTTAATTACATTATCGGAAGTAATGACATTCGCGAATACGACTTTGGAAGTAGAAAGATTAATACTAATTTAATTGCCTATGCCTACAGTGAATGATTCTATGAAAATTGAAAATACTTCCCATATTATTCAGTTTCAAATGTTAATTTAAAATTTGAAATTAGCTCTGATAGAAAATATGCTCTCAAGGTTTATCGTCCACTGTTTGCTTTAGATTGACAAGGACAATCAACTTACAAGGAAAGCTTTAATAAGTTCATAAAAGGTGGTTTAGAACTGATTAAACCAGGAATGAAAGACTATGATAAAGCTTTTGTGCTTTGAAAATACACTTCATCATACTTGGAATATGTCCTAAAAGATGTACTTACTCCTATTGAAAAAGCTGTACTAATTCAAACTGGTGTATGTGCTAACTATGCACACTTATACTCATTGTTACTTAACGTTGTTGGTGTTATAGCAATGCCTATTGTAACTGGACAAGGCTATATTGATCCATCATATCATGGAGAATCTCATGAAGTAGTTTATATTAAGCTACAACTTCCAGGAAATGATCATCCTATGTGATATTTATCAGATGCAACTTGAGCTAAAGATTCAAGATTGCAATACCAAAAAACACCTATAGCTTACTCACCTCAAAATGGAGTTTCATACCATGAATTCCTATTACCAATTGGTAAAAGCTATAATGAACCTTTAAACCAATCTCAATTTAGTAATGATGAATTTTTCTCATTACCATGAACAGATTTCTTTAATAAAGAAAATGATAATGTCAAATATGCAGTTGGCCCATACGAATTCAAAATTGATGAAGAAAATAGAAAAGTACTCTCTCCAGTATTTAAACAAGGCTACATGTACAATTACATTTTAGAACGTGCAGCTGGTGATATCCTAGATAATCGTTCTGCATATCAATTTTATAATGGAAGCTTTTATGCCTTACGTTCAGTTAAAAGAACTGATGGGCTATATAAAACTCTTGTTAAGCAAGACTTAGCTTCAGATATACCAACTGAGGTAGACTGATATGATGTTATTGACAATTCAACAGCTGTTAGTGAAATACAGGCCTCAATGAGTAATGGTCAAATAGATCGCACTAATAATTTATTTGGATCATACAAAGATAAATTTATCTTTGTAGGAAATAACTTTATTTCAAGATACAATAATACAAAGAAGGTTTTTTATCTTGTTCAAAATGACAATAAAGAAAAGTTTATAAGAATTGAAGTTCCTAATGGACAAAAACAATATATTACAAACTTTTATGCTAATGATGAAGGTATTTTCTACAGTTTAAATTTTGATACAAATTATCATAAATTACCAATGACTGAAGAACAAAAACGCTTTTATGAAACTACAATAAACAAAGAACAAATTAAACAAGATTTTATTACATTTACTAAGTTGCAACAAGTAGATATCAACTCATTCCCAATTGGGCTACTAGCAGGGCAAATAAGCATTGAAAATAAGACAACCTTTAATAATTTAGTTGAATACTGCCTTAAAAACATTGATACTATAGATTTAAATCTTGCTAAAGACTTAATTACAAAATTAGCAGAACAATATAAAGGTGCTATAACTAAAATTGAAGACTTAATGTTTTGAGGAAATCAAAATACCATTATTAATATTCCAAAGGCATCATTTGACAAACATGGAATCATCATGAGTCCAATTATTTACCAAAACCTGGAACAAATTGCTCACCCTAAGAATTCAATTGTTTATGTTTCAATTATGGGAAGTGATCAAGAAGAAGGCCACTATACTGAACTTGCTAAAAACGTTCCAATTATGAATCTAAAGATTACAAGTGATCTTATTAAAGATAATGCAAAATTCATAAAACTAAGATATTACTATAACCAAAATGATACTAAGTATTATGAAACAAAACCAATTTTCTTAAACTTTGAAACTGAAGATTATGATAATCAAATGAAGATTTATTTAAATGGAACATATCAAACTTCAAACTATGGTAATAAGCCAAATTGAGATACAAATGATGTAACTTTACAATTACAAGGATTTGAAAAGAATAATTCATTTTATGAACTATACTTCATCTCTAAAGATAAGAAAATTACTAAGTTAAAGTTAGATTCAGATACTCTTTCTTTAGGTAAAATTACAGATCAAAATGCTGGATTATATTTCATAACAAGAAGAATAGATATGAATAATAAATCATATAAACAATACTCTAATTTCTTCTATGCTTTAAGTGCACAAGACATATATAATCCTACAACAAATGCCTTATTTAGTGAGTTGCTAAAGCTTGCTAAAACCTTATAATAAGGTTAGCCTATCTTGCATAAGATAGGCCTTTTTTATTCTAAAATGCCTTATTTATAGGCAAAAAGCAATGTGGAACAATGTGGAACAGCCCAAAATTTAGGCTAAATTAGCAAGTTTTAGCAAATGAATAAATAAGATTAGCAAGTTAAATTTGCTTCTATAAATAGAATATTTATAAAAAAATAAAAAAAAGTATTTGCAAGCTTAAAAAAGTATTAAAATACAAGTATGCAATTCGTAAGAAAAATACTTAAAAATAGGAACTTTACACAACTATACGATATTTTCTTTACGGTAATTTTTTTATTAATTATTTTAGTTATGTTGTGTTTAATCCCTGTGAATTATGGATTATTTTTCGGATATGCATTAGGTGCTCTATTAATGTATGTCTTTTTTAAATTAAATTGAATATTTGCTTATTTCACCCTTAGAAATAAGAAAATAAAATTGTATGCACTTTTTATTTTGAAAACAACATTATATTTTGCAATAGTTGCTTTAATCATTTATTTAATGATTACAATAAACTGTTCACATTTAGAACATCTAGAACCTAAAATAAACAAACCTTACACCTTGTTGCAAATGGTTGATCGTCCGATTAATTTATTTGCTTTCTTAGGTGGTCTGCTCACAAGCTTTGTTGCAATTGTGCTTGCACAAATTACACTAAGCTTGAATAAATAAAAGGAAGGAGGCTTGTTATGAAAATGGACTTTATGGCTTGAAACCAGCCACAACTACTTTCTTTAGTAGTTACTGTTGTTGTTATTTTAACAATAAGCATAATTGTCTATGTCAAAGTTAGTCGTGTTAAAGAAGATCAAGCGCCAAAAGGTGTAGCACAAATTGCTGAAGCTTATGTTTGCTTGATTGATAATACTTTTGATGACACCACTGGTGGTGATAAGATTCAAAAATCACGTCTATATATCTTTACATTAGCCACATTTATCCTTGTTGGTAACTTAACAGCCATGATTGGTCTTGAACCGATTGTAACCTCATATTCAATTCCATTCACCTTGGCTTTAATGAGCTGACTTGGAATTTTTATAGTTGGTGCTATTTATCAAAAAGTTAGATACTTAAAGAGTTTTCTAAATCCATTAGATTTACCAGGAAAAGTTTCGCCTCTTATTTCCTTAAGTTTCCGTATTTATGGGAATGTTATAGGTGGAACTACAGTTATTTTCTTAGTTTACTCACTATTTGGATACTTCTGAACCTTAATTCCTGGAATAGGAGCTGGTAACCATGAGTGATACTTCTTAGCCTTATTAGTATCACCTGCACTCCACTTCTATTTCGACTTGTTTGGATCAACCTTACAAGCATATATCTTTACTCTACTAACTACAGTTTACTGAGTGGTAGAAGCTTCTGGAGCAGAAGGAAGCAAGAAAGATAAAAAGGCTAAAGAAACATTAAGTGAAAAAGCTGAGGAATGAACTTCTCTACAAGCTATATACTAAAATAAAAGGAGAATAACATGATTGAAACAGTTACAAAATTATTAGATACAGCTGCAAATACAGCTGCAACTGCTCCACAAGCAGATACAGTTAAACAAGCTGCTGCATCAGGTAGTTCATTAACAACTGGACTAGCTGCACTTGGAGCTGGACTTGCTGCAATTGGTGTTCTTGGAACAGGAATTGGACAAGGATACGCTGCTGGTAAAGCTGCAGAAGCTGTTGGTAGAAATCCAGAAGCTGAATCTAAAATTCGTCTTATGTTAATTATCGGTGCTGGGATTGCTGAAACTGCTGCTATTTATGCTTTCATCGTTGCTTTATTATTACTATTCTTAAAATAGTAAGTAGACTACAATGATTAATACTATTTCTAACGTTGTAACATTTGCTGCTAGAAACTATGCAATAGATCAACCACATGCAGCAAAAGATGGGATTACTGAAAAATTCGCAAATTTAATTCCAAGTGTCCCAATGATGATTGCAACAATACTTGCCTTTGCTATTGTTTTCGCTATTTTAACTTGATTATTATATAAACCAGTTAAGAAAATGATGAAAAGAAGAGCTGACTTTATTCAAGGTAACATTGATGATTCTATCAAGGAAAAAGAATTAAGTCAAAAAGCTAAACTTGAAGCTAATAATAAACTTCAAGAAGCACACAAGCAAGCTGATATTATAATAACTAAAGCAAAAATAAAAGCTAGCGAAGTATCACATTCATATACTGAAAAAGCTAAGGCAGAATCAAAACGTTTACTTGAAGAAACATCTCAAGATATTGCTTCACAAAAACGTGAATTTGATTCAAATGCCAAAAAATACATTGTGACAGTTGCCACAGACTTAGCAGAAAAGATTCTAAAGAGAGAAATTACTCCTGAAACGCAAACCGAAATTATTGATAAGTTTTTAAATTCAAACAAATCCCCTGAGGAACTTTAATTAGATGTATGTAAAAAGAAATGTCTCAGCATATGCTGTGGCAATATACGATTTAGTTAAAGAACAAGATAAATTTAAGGAAATTCAACCTCAATTTGAAGCAGTTAAAGAAGTCTTTGTAACAAATCCTAAATTTGCTACATATCTTGGAAATGACTTAATTGCTGAAGAAGAAAGATTTAAGACTATTGATTTAGCCTTTAAAGATTTCGACATTATTATTCGCAATACATTAAAAGTTATTGTCCAAAGAAGAATGACTTCTTACATTGTTAAAATTATTGTTGAATACTTAAAATTATCAAATAACGAATTAAAAATTCGGTTCGCTATCGTCCGTTCTGCTTTTCCGCTATCAGAAGAACAACTTGATGCAATTAGACAAAAAGTTCAAAGTGTTACACGGAGAACTGTTGTGTTAAAAAATGAAGTTGATCCTAACTTGATTAGTGGAATCCAAATCATTTCGAAAACTGAAGTTTTAGAAATGAACTTATTACATGATTTAACAAAAATCAAAAATGAAATTATCAAAAAAGAAAATGAAAAGGAGGTGTAATAGATGGCTATTAGATTAGATGACATATCTGCAATTATCAAAGATCGTATCGAAAACATGGGTAAAACTGCAGATAGATCAGAAATTGGTCAAGTTATCTCAATTGGTGATGGTATCGCTGTTGTTTCAGGGCTTAACAAAGTTCGTAATAGTGAAATCGTTGAATTCCAAAATGGTGTTTACGGTTTAGCTCTTAACCTTGAAGAAGAAACAGTTGGGGTTGCGCTATTTGGTAACGCTAACTCAGTATCTGAAGGTTATACAGTCAAAAGAACTGGAAAAGTTATTTCTGTTAACGTTGGTGATGCTTTACTTGGACGTGTAGTTAACGCTCTAGGTCAACCAATTGATGGTAAAGGTCCAATTACTAATACAGTAACTAGTGAAATCTTTAAAGTTGCACCTGGTGTTATGACACGTGAAGAAGTTAACCAACCTCTTGAAACAGGTATCATTGCAATTGATACTATGATTCCAATTGGTAAGGGACAACGTGAATTAATCATCGGAGATAGACAAACTGGTAAAACTGCAATCGCAATTGACACAATTATCAACCAAAAAGATAAAAATGTTAAATGTGTTTATGTTGCAGTTGGACAAAAGAATTCAACAGTTGCGCAAATTGTAAACAAATTAAATGAGTTCGGCGCTTTAGACTATACAACAATCGTTGTAGCTGGAGCTAGCGAACTTGCACCTCAACAATACATTGCTCCATATACAGGGGTAACTATTGCTGAATATTGAATGTCTCGTGGAGAAGACGTTTTAATAGTGTACGATGACCTATCAAAACATGCTATTGCATATAGAACACTCTCACTACTTCTTCGTCGTCCACCTGGACGTGAAGCTTATCCTGGGGACGTTTTCTACCTACACTCTCAATTACTTGAACGTGCAGCTAGATTAAACAAAGCTAACGGAGGTGGTTCAATTACTGCCCTTCCAATTATCGAAACACAACAAGGTGATATCTCTGCTTATATCCCTACAAACGTTATTTCTATTACAGATGGTCAAATCTTTACTAAGGAAGCTTTATTTAACTCTGGTCAAAGACCTGCTGTTGATATTGGTTTCTCAGTTTCTCGTGTTGGATCAGCTGTGCAAATTAAAGCTATGAAGCAAGTTGTTGGTTCATTAAAACTTGAACTTGCTCAATATAACGAAATGCAAGCTTTTGCTCAATTCGGTTCAGATCTAGATGACTCAACTAAAACCATTCTAGAACACGGGGCAAAAGTTTACGAATTATTAAAACAAGAACAATACTTTGCTATTTCTCAACCTGCGCAAGCAATCATTTTAGTTGGGGTTAAAGAAAGAATTATTAACCCACTTCCAGCTGAATACATCCACGATTACCGTGACAATGTACTTGCTTACTTAAGAAACGATTCAGAAGGAATTAAACTATATGCTGACATCGTTAATACAGGAAAAATCAGCGAAGAAAACTACAAACTCATTGAACAAGCATTAATTAAGATAGTTAAAGATATTATTGTAGGTATTCCTAACTACGATCCAAAAATGTACAAAGCATTTCCAAACAAATATCTAGTTGAAGAAACTAAAGAAGCTAAATAATGGCTAACTTAAATAGTTTAAAGAATAGAATTTCAGTTGTTACTAACACACGTAAAATTACCAATGCTATGCAACTTGTTTCTACTGCTAAATTAAGAAGAATTAGAAATGAATTCGCTAGTGTTGATGCATACTTAAATTCATTAAAAGATACTTTTGATGAATTAATCTCACATGTTGAGCCAAGAGACTTCTTTAATATTTTCCCTGAAAATAAAGAAGTAAAAGGTGACTTACATATTGTTATGACCTCTGACCTAGGTCTTTGTGGTTCATATAACCACAACATCATTAAGTTACTTAAAACTAAACTTAAACCAGAAGACAAAATTATTGTAATTGGTTTAAAAGGTTACTCAATGATTCAATCAATGGGAGCAAGTGAACAAATCGTGCTTAAATACACCGAAATTGGTGAATCAGTGTCTTATGAAATTGGAACATTGATTGCTAAGAAAGCATTAGACTTATACCGTAATAAGAAAATTGCTAATGTTTTCTTCTACTACACAGAATTTATTAACAACATATTACAAGAAGCTGTAGTAATTAAGCTTTTCCCATTTGACATTCCTGAAAAGAAGGAAGCCAAACAAGAAGCTAATGCTACAATCGAATTTGAACCAAACTCAGAAGTGGTGCTTAAAAACTCAATCCCACTTTACTTAGCAAGTATGGTATTTGGACTTGGTACAAGTTCAAAAATTTCTGAAATGGCTTCTCGTAGAAATGCTATGGAAAATGCTACAAAGAACGCTGACGATTTAATCAAAGACCTAAGATTACAATACAACCGTAAGCGTCAAAGCAACATTACTCAAGAAATTAATGAGATCGTAGCTGGTGCAGATGCTACATAATAAAAAGGAGGATAATTATGGTTAAAAACGAAGGTACAATAGTACAAATTCTAGGACCTGTTGTCGATGTTAGATTCGACGAAGGTAAATTACCTCACTTACTTAATGCTTTAACTTTAGAATATGAAGGACAAAAATTCACATTCGAAGTTGCTCAACACATTGGGGATGATACTGCTAGAACCATTTCAATGGTATCAACTAATGGGCTTCAAAGAGGAATGAAAGTGCTTGATACAGGTGCTCCAATTGAAGTACCTGTAGGAAACGAAGTACTTGGAAGAATGTTTGACGTGCTTGGAGATCCAATTGATAATATGGACTTTCCAAAGAACGTTGAAAAAGCTCCAATTCACGCTCCTTCTCCATCATACGAAGAACAAAAAACATCTTCTGAAATCTTAGAAACAGGGATTAAAGTTATTGACCTTTTAATCCCATATGCTAAGGGAGGAAAGATTGGTCTATTTGGTGGGGCCGGAGTTGGTAAAACAGTTCTTGTTCAAGAATTAATTAACAACATTGCTACAGAACACAATGGTCTTTCAGTTTTCGCTGGGGTTGGAGAAAGAACCCGTGAAGGAAATGACCTTTACCACGAAATGAAAGCAGCCGGAGTTCTAGACAAAACAGCGCTAGTCTTTGGTCAAATGAACGAACCACCTGGGGCACGTATGCGGGTAGCTCTAACAGGGCTAACAATGGCTGAATATTTCAGAGATAAACAAAACCAAGATGTGCTTTTATTCATTGACAACATCTTTAGATTTACCCAAGCTGGATCAGAAGTTTCTGCTTTACTTGGACGTATGCCTTCAGCTGTTGGTTACCAACCAACACTTGCAACTGAAATGGGTGCACTTCAAGAAAGAATTACTTCTACACGTAGAGGATCAATTACATCTGTACAAGCTGTTTATGTGCCAGCAGATGACTTAACTGACCCAGCTCCTGCTACAACCTTCACTCACTTGGATGCTAAAACAGTTCTTGATCGTAGCATTGCAGCGCTTGGTATTTATCCAGCAATTGACCCACTTAACTCATCATCTAGATTACTAGATCCATTAATTGTTGGTCAAGAACACTACAATGTAGCCCAAGAAGTTGTTGCTATCTTACAAAGATTCAAGGAATTACAAGACATTATTGCTATCCTTGGTATGGGTGAATTATCAGAAGAAGATAAGAAAATCGTTGCTAGAGCCAGAAGAATCAGAAACTTCTTATCACAACCATTTACAGTTGCTGAAAAATTCTCAGGTATTAAAGGACAATACGTACCTTTAACTGAAACAATTAGAAGTTTTAAAGTTATTCTTTCAGGTGAATTAGATGATTATCCAGAAGATATCTTTAGATATGCAGGAAGCATTAATGATGTTATTGAACGTTACAACAAGCTACACAAAGAAACTAAGCTTGAAGCAGCAGAAGCAAACAGCGTAGAAGATCAAGAAATCCAAGCTGATGCAACACAAAGCGAAGCTAATGGACAATAATGAGCGAAAATAACGTACATTTAATTATTACAGTACCAAGTGGAATTTTCTATGAAGGTGATGTAAACATTGTAACCTTGAAGACAGCTTCAGGTTACATTGGTCTTCAAGCTGGACGTACACCACTCTTTTCTAACATTGAAATAGGTAACTTAACCATTGGATGAGATAATCATCCAGATACCATTAAATGCTATATTGGTGGTGGATTAGTTTATGCTGATGCTAATAAAATCAATATCATAACTGATGATATTATAAATGTTAAAAATATTGATGTTCAAAGAGCTCTTAAAGATAGAGACAATGTGCTTCGTCAACTTGAAGAAGCCTCACACAATGATTCTATTGATAAACTTAAACTTGAAACCAAGTTGAAAAAAGCTCTTCTCAAAATTGATGCATACAATAATTTCAATAAATAATAATG
>NZ_JBLWAB010000015.1:0-11032 GCF_048284645.1 Mycoplasma haliaeeti
ATTGTCCCATGATATTTGTACCATTTAGTTGTCCCAAATATCTTTATTGATTCGTTATATAAAAAACAAGCTAGCCTAAGCTAACTTGCTCCATATTTATTAATTATAATTTTACAAAGTATTCTACAGTTCTAACAAGTTGTGAAACGTATGACATTTCATTGTCGTATCATGAGTATAATTTGTACATTTTTCCATCAACTGTATCTTTTGCTGAAGTCATTAATGAGTCGAAGATTGAACCGTGGTGTTGTCCAATGATGTCTGAAGATACAAGTGGTAATGTTGAGAATTCAAGTGTTTCACTTGCTGCTTTCTTCATAGCTTCGTTAATTTCTTCAACTGTAGGTTGTTTTTCTAACATAACTGTTAAATCAACTAATGATCCTGTAATTGTAGGAACTCTAACTGCAACACCATCAAGTTTTCCTGCTGCTTCTGGAACTACAAGTCCAATAGCTTTAGCTGCACCTGTTGATGTAGGAACCATGTTTTGAGCTGCTGCTCTAGCTCTTCTTAAGTCTTTGTGAGGAGCATCTTGTAATCTTTGGTCAGCTGTATATGAGTGGATTGTTGTCATGTATCCTGATTTTAATCCAAAGTTGTCAACAAGAACTTTAACAACTGGTGCTAAACAGTTTGTTGTACATGAAGCTGCTGAGATTAATTTGTCTTCTGAGTTTAATTCTTTGTGGTTTACATTGTAAACGATTGTTTTAACATCTTTGTCAGATGGTGCTGAAACAACAACTTTTTTAGCTCCAGCTTTTAAGTGTTTTTCTGCACCTTCACGTTTTGTGAAGAATCCTGTTGATTCAACAACTAGGTCAATTCCCATTTCACCTCATGGAAGGTTTTCTGGATCTCTTTCTGATAAAACTTTAATTTCTTTACCATTTACAACGATTGCACCTTCTTTAACAGAAACTTCTACTGGTAATGCATGGTATGCTGTATCGTATTTTAATAAGTGAGCTAATGTAGCTGGGTCTGTTAAGTCGTTAACAGCCACAACTTCCATATCTGTTGATTTAGTTTCTAGTAATCTACGTAAGAATAATCTTCCGATTCTTCCAAATCCGTTAATTGCTACTTTTTTCATAATCTTCCTTTCAAATAGTTTAATTATTAATAAAAAGTATCCCTTTTTATGTTCGGTTATATTATATTAGTTTTTTTATAACTAGTTACAGTTTTTTTATTTCTTTTCAATTTATTTTTTCGCTCCCTTAAAAGCAAAAAGTTAAAAAAGTATATTAATTTTTAGCTAAATATTATCTTTTATAAAATCAGTCAATAAATAAAAGTCATATTAGCACTAATTTAATTAGCATTTTTACCAACTTGGCAAAAAGTTAGCTAAATTCCCTAGTTTCTTATATTATAGGGGTAAAAATGCTTAACTTTTTTATGTCGATTTAAATTCAAAATAGTAAAATATAAAAACTATGAATAAAACAGTTTCAAATAATAAATATGATGCAATAGTAATTGGTGGAGGTCATGCTGGAGTTGAAGCAACTTTTGCTTTAGCAAATATGGGGCATAAAGTTGCTTTAATAAGCTTTGATCTTTCACGGATTGCTATGATGCCATGTAACCCATCAATTGGTGGTCCAGCTAAGGGAATCATTACTCGTGAAATTGACGCTTTAGGAGGAGTACAAGGTTATTTTTCAGATCTAGCAATGATTCAAATTAAAATGTTAAATGAATCAAAAGGGCCAGCAGTTAGAGCAATGAGAGCTCAAATTGATAAAGAAAAATATTCAAGAATTATCTTAGAAGCTTTACAAAAACACCCAAATGTTACTTTAATTGAAGGTGTGGCTGAAGAAATTCTAGTTGAAAATAACTCATTTAAAGCAATCAGACTTGAAAGTGGAGAAATTTTAGAAGCTAAAGAACTTGTTATTACAACAGGAACTTACATGAATTCTCGTATCCTAAGAGGTGATCAAATCACAATTTCAGGGCCTGATAACCAAAAAACTACTCCTAAGCTTTCTCAATCATTAGCTAAACTTGGCTTTGAATTACAAAGATTAAAGACTGGAACTCCTGCTAGAGTTTTTGCTGATTCAATTGACTTTTCTAAAGTTGAAAAAGAAAACTTAGAAGATACTTATTTATCATTTTCAACTAGATCAAATGTTAAATTAGATAAACAAATTTCATGTTATCTAACTTATACCAACGAAAAAACACATGAAATTATTCGTGAAAACATTGGACGTTCAGCTATGTATTCAGGTTTAATTGAAGGAATTGGTCCAAGATACTGTCCAAGTATTGAAGATAAGGTAATGCGTTTTTCAGATAAGCCACGTCACCAAGTGTTCTTTGAGCCAGAAACAGTAGATGGATCAATTATTTACGTAAATGGAATGTCAACTTCTATGCCTGTAGAAGTGCAAGACTTAATGTTACGTACTATTCCAGGACTTGAAAATTGCAAAGTTCAAAAATGAGGATATGCAATTGAATATGATGCCTTAAACCCATTACAAATTTCGCCTTCTTTAGAATCTAAAGTTATTAGCAATATCTTTACAGCTGGTCAAATTAATGGAACTAGTGGATATGAAGAAGCTGCTGCTCAAGGATTAATGGCTGGAATTAATGCTGGAAGAAAACTTGAAATTAAAGAACCTTTAATCTTAAAAAGAGATGATGCTTACATTGGTGTTTTAATTGATGATTTAGTAACTAAAGGAACTAAAGAACCATATCGTATGCTTACAAGTAGAGCAGAATATCGTTTATTACTTAGAAATGATAACCCAGATTTAAGACTAGCTAAATACGGAAATGAAGTTGGATTAGTATCTGATGAACAATACCAAAAAGTAGTTGATAAATATGCAAGTATTCAAGCTAAAATTGATGAATTAGCTAATTCATATCTATCTTCAAAAAGTCCTTTAGCTCAACGTCTAGGGGTCGAAAATGGTGTTTCACTTCTTAGAGTGCTTGCTAGACCAGATGTTGAAGCTAGCGAAGTAGTGGGTGACTATGAATTCAAAAACGAATTAACCATTATGGTTAGATTAGATGGTTACATTAAGAAACAACAAGCTGAAGCAAATAAAATGAATAAACTTGAAAACTTTAAAATACCTCAAGATATCGATTATGATAAAGTGCCAAATGTAGCTACAGAAGCAAAACAAAAATTAGCTAAAATTAGACCTTTAACAATTGGCCAAGCATCTAGAATCAGTGGAATTAACCCTGCTGATATTCAAATGTTGATGTTTTATATTGAAACTAGAAATAAATAGAGACTAATTTCAAATAATATTAGTCACTTGTTCCAGGAGGAAAAATGAAATTAAATATTATTTGTGTTGGATCCTTAAGTAAGGAATTTAAAGTTCTTTATGATGACTATGCTAAGAAAATAAACTATTTTTGTAAGCTAAATGTTATCGAAATTAAAGAACAAAAGATTGAAAACATTGAGCTAAAGAAACAAAAGGAAACTGAATTAATTTTAGAAAAGATTCCTAAAAATTCTAAAGTATTTTACCTATCTCTTAGAGGTAAACAATATTCGAGTGAAGAATTTGGCAATCTCTTTTTAGATGTTGATAACGTAACTTTTGTTATCGGTGGTTCAAATGGTGTAATTGAATCTTACTTCCCAAATCAAATAAACTTTTCAAAAATGACATTTCCTCACCAACTCTTTAGAGTTATGCTAGTGGAACAAATTTATCGTGCATTTACAATTCGCAATAATATTACTTATCACAAATAGAGGCTAGTGCCTCTTTTTTAATACAAAAAAGCCACTGCTGTGGCTTAATAAGTAATTTTGCGTTTTTGTTTTAAAACACGTTGATCAAAGTAATCAAGTGTTGAATAAATAGTAATTAATAACACTGTATAAATTGGAATTGAAATAAATGAACACAGTACAATTGGAATCATAAAATAGATGTATTTATCTTCAAGCAAGTAATTCTTTCCATTGAAGTAATTCATATATTTAATATAAACATATGGTCCATAAATTCATCTTGCAATTACAATAACTGAGATAACTAGGCCAAATGAGATTAATAATTTCTTAACAAAGACTAACTTTGGTACTAAATTAAATTGTTCTTGACTTAAGTGACGCATTTTAATTCATATAATTGCAGTAAGGGTTATAGCAACTGCTAAGAATGCTCCACTTAATGCTACCATACTTCAAATTACTGCATCAGATAAGGTTGAAACTCCAAAGGTACGAGTAATTCTTCATCCCGTTGCATTTCCATTTTTCTTATCAATACCAAAGAAGTTCTTTAATATTCCTGAATCCGGATCAATGTTATGTAAATAAGCAGCATATGCTGTAGCGCTTAATAAAGCAACAAAAATTATGACTAATATAATAGTTGTAACTAAGGAAGCTACTTTTGTATTTGCTTTATACATTCATAAAAAGGCTTTAGCAATCAATACTACTGCCACTGGTACTATGGCATACATTCAGAATCATGACCAAATTCCACCAGTAAATAGTAGTGAAGCAAAGTCAGCTATTAATCCTAGTAATGAAGCTTTAAAAGTTGAGAAAAATAAGGCAAATATAATATAGAAAACATATTCAAAGCTTAGTCCAACTTTAGATAATCCAGTAAATTTTGTTAAGGTTGTAATTATTAAGAATAATCCAAGTAAAACACTTGACATCGTTAGGTCTTGGACTGAGAATGTAAATTCATCTTGGATCACTTTAGTAAACTTACTATTACTTGTTAAATTAATTAAATAACGAATATTAGTAAGGTCTTGTAAAGCATTAATATTTTTATTTTGAGGTACTAGGTGGTTTTCTAATACTAGTGTTTTGTATAGTAAGCTAGAAATAGGTAAAAATGTCACAAATCAATCTAGCTTAATTAATTTGTTATATTCTTTAGCATTATATTTTAGCGAGCTAAATACTGCTTTTAAACGATAGTGCAATTGGTAGGTCTTAATGTAAATTCAAAAATTATAATATACAAAAATTAATACAGCGACAATAATATAGGTGTATCAAGTTTGATATACAGCTTGATTTTGTGTTTTATAAGCATTAACTATTCCCAGTACTAGGAATGTGATAAATAAGGCTTGATAAATGAATTGCGCTGCAAAAATAGCAAAGCGTTGTTTTCTTGTTTCACTATGTAGCAGTTGCAGTCTTTCTTGTAAAAATCAAGTATTACTGTCAAATGTTTGGCTTGTTTTGTACTTTCTCTTTTTCTGGTCTATAATCATATGGTAATATTTTAATACAAAAACTTTTTTTTCAACTATTTTAGTAACAATTGTTATTACTTTTAGGCTTAATATTAATTGAGATAAGTTTTGAGATCTTAAGCTTTTGCTCTAATACTTGAACAAAAGCATCAAGTAGTTCTAACTCATTACTTTCAGCTATCTTTTCCCCAATAATTTCATTATGTATATTGGTAAACTTCTCTATAAAAATTCTAAGTGGTATTTTATAAATAGTTTTGAATTCAACAACATAGTTAGTAATTTGAGATCAAGTATAAATTAATAATTGTTTACAAATAGTGTTTTCAGGATAAGTTTTTATTTTTTTAACTTCGCAAAATAATATATCAGTTTTTGAAACTAAAATAGGCATAACATAATTAGACTCAATTTGTTCTTGCTGAGCAATCAGATTACCAATTTCATCATTCATTTGGTAAATTTCAAATAATTTTAATTCTGTTTCCATTATTTCCTTTCATTATATAAATTAAAAATAATCTAAAGAGAACTAAAAAAGTAAAAGAAGTACAAAAAAACACTAGAATTTCTTCTAATGTTTAAAACTTTTTAGTTATTTTTGGCTTTTAATAAGACAACTGTTTCAATATGAGCAGTATTTGGAAACATATCAAACCCTTGAACATATGAGATATTGTAATTTGAAGCTAAATCTTTTAAATCACGGACTAATGTTTTCGGATCGCAAGACATATAAACTATATTTTGGATTTGATTTTGTTTAATTCAAGTAATAAATTCTTCAGTAATTCCGCTACGAGGTGGATCTAAGATTAGAATTGTATCTTGTAAGTTCTTAACTTGCTTTTTAAAAACTGTGCCTGAATCCCCGACATAGTATTGTCCATTTATTTGGTTATGTTGGGCATTGATTTTTGCATCCAGTATAGAAGAAGGAGCTATATCACTTCCAATTATGTGCTTGTGACCACCTACTAGTTGTCCAATAACCCCAACTCCACAATAAGCATCTAAAAGAACTTGACTTTGAATTTGGGCAACTATATCATGAATTTTGGCAAAAATTATTCCTGCCATTGCACTGTTAATTTGGAAAAAAGAATTTATATTGCAGTTAAATTGCATATTATTTAATTCCATTGTAAATGGCTTAGTGTTATACAAGTTAATGGTTTTATCCTTCTTTATAATATTGAAATCCACAATTGCTTGATATTGCTGAATTTTAGCTAGCAATTTAGTAGGTAAATCATAATCAGAGTTAATTTTTAACGCTAGTGAAATTTCATCTTGCTTATTAGCACGCAAAGTAATTTCTTCATAGAAAGCTAGGTGCTTTTGTTTATTATTAGCTGAGTAATAATTATTTAATGTGTCTAATAAATAGTTTATTGCTAGATTAATAGCTTGATTATTTTGGCTAAAATTGTTTGCTAAATGTAAATTATTTGACTTAATATCATATTCAGCTACAAATAGCTGGTTATCTTGAATAATAAAAGGATAGCGTACCTTATTACGGTAATTATTTATCACTGGGCTAGGAGTAAATGAAACATAATTTTCAAGTACTTCTGGTCCTAAATTTCAAGCTAATAATTTACTTAAGTATTGATCTTTAAATTTAATTTGTTCTTGATAATTTAAATTAATTAAAGGAGCTGAATTAATGCAATCTTGTTGTTTGGCATTACGCATTAAAGAAGGAACTAGCAGCTTGCTAACTTTAGCAAAAGCAAACTTACTATTGACTTTTAATAATTGTACTTTAGCTTTTTCTCCTGGAAATAAGTCGCTTGTAAAAATAGCATACCCGTTTTCATCCCGGGTTGTTCCAAGGCCTTCATAGCTTAATTCGCTACAAGTTACTTCAATGATTTGATTCTTTTGATATTGATTTAGTTTTGACATAAAAATAGTATCTCGATCTTTCCATATTTCTTGCTTTTATAAACCTTTAAGCCAGCAGGCAAGGCTATTTTGCTAGAGTTGTCTGTTTCAACAATAATTTCAAAATCATCTTTGAGTAATGATTTTTCAACTAGTTTAGCTAAGCAAGCTGAAACTAAATCATACTCAATAAAAGGTGCATCGATAAAAACAAAGTCATATTGCTTATTGCTATGAGCTAAAAAAGCTAGTGCATCTTCATTAATTAATTCAATCTTATTAGCTTCAGGTATTTTATTAATATTACCTTTAGTAGTTTTTAATACCACTTTGTTTTTTTCAATCGAAGTTACAAAACTAGCTCCTCGAGAAATAGCTTCAATACTTCAAGCTCCTGATCCTGCAAATAAATCTAAACAAGTTGCATTTTCAAGCTTAAATTGTAGTGATGAAAAGACTGCTTCACGCACTTTATCTGTGGTTGGGCGAGTATATTTTTCATCTGGTTGTTCAATTTTGTACCCACGGTACTTTCCTGCAATAATTCTTAACATGTTGTAATTTTATCAAATTTAGGCCATTTAACTTGCCAGTTTTAAATATAAAAAACTTGCATTTGCAAGTTATTTTTTGGCATATAGTCCCATTTTTTTCATTAGCTTATTTAAGTTGTGCGAAGCAATTTGAGAAGCTTTTTGAGCCCCTTGATCAGTAATTTGATCAGCTATTTTTAGGGCACTTTCATATTTTGCTTGAATATTAATTAATAAGTCACGAACAACTGTAGCAACAGCTTCTTTAAATTCTTTATAGTCTTTATCTTTAAATAAGGCTTCAGCTTCTTGTAATGTAATATTACTTAAAGCAGCATAAATATTTAATAAGTTTAATATTCCAGGTTTTTCAGGTGAAATATAAACTTTACCTTCTGAATCCGTGACAGCTTTCATAATTTTGTTATAAGCTTGTTGTGGATTTTCAAGTAAATATATTGTTGACTTAGTACCATGTTCACTTTTTGACATTTTACTATTTGGATCAGTTAAAGATTTAATTCTAGCTCCAACTTTTGGAATGTATCCTTCAGGTAAAGTAAAACTAGTGTGATATTTAGTATTAAATCTTTCGGCAATATTTCTAGTTAATTCAAGGTGTTGAGTTTGATCTTCACCAATTGGAACTAAATCAGGGTTGTAAAGTAAAATATCTCCTGCCATTAATGTTGGATACATTAATAAGTTGGTTGGAATTTTGCTAGTTCCATTTCCTTGTTTAAGCTTAGTTGCTTTATCTTTATACTGTGTCATTCTTTGTAATTCACCAAGTGTAGTTTCTGAAGCACATAATCATTGCATCATAGCGTGTTCACTAACTTGTGATTGGTAAAAAATAGTTGCTTTTTCAGGATCTAGTCCACATGCTATATATAAAGCTACTATTGTTTTACGGGCTTTTTTTAGTTCAATTGGATCCACTGTCCCTGTGGTTAAGGCATGTAAGTCTGCTACAAAGAAGTATGAATCGAATTCATCTTGTAAAGCCACAAAGTTTCTTAATGCTCCAATATAATTTCCTAATGTTAAATCTCCAGTAGGTTTAATCCCACTTAATAATCTTTGTTTCATTGTTCTCCTAATTAGTATAAATTTATTATAATCAATTTAATTTTTTCTGTATTAAAAATCCCATAAAACATTACTTTTATGGGATTAAATTATTCCTAGAAAATATCATTTGAGTGGTATATATTTGGTTTTGGTTGAGCAGTTTGTTGATTACTTGCCACAGCATGCATTGCTTGAGATGCAGATACAATTAAAATAATGTTTCCTATTGTTGGTAGGCAAAATGTAAGTCCAAAACCAACCCATGTTAAAGTTTTTGCAGAATCATGGTTTTGATTAAGGGAAGCAACTGTATTAGTGGTGCAAACGAAAACAATATTTAAAATCATACATATGCTTATAGCAATTGAGGTTATAACTCCAAATACAAAAGGAATTAGTTGTACTCCTCCAAAGATATTTTCAAAATTAGGTGTTGAATTATTATTCCCATCCATAGAGCTTGCCATATTTACGGTATTGAGGGTTAATAATATTAACCACAGAACAAAGAAAAATATACATAAGAATGTTAAAACTAAAAAAGCAATATTAACCCCTTTAATTCTCTTATATCCATTATATAAATCTGTATTCATTTTTACTCCTTTGTATAATTATACGACTTTTAAAGCTATAATTAGCACTCTTTGGGCATTTTTAAGATCTTATTTTGTTTTACAGCTAAGACAATATTTGCTATTCCAAATAAGAAAAGTAGTGTAAAAACTAATCATATAAGCATATCGTTTCTCAATGCTATGTCTTCTTGTGACTCAAGGGCCTTAAAAACTGTGATGTGCAGTATGATATTTACTATCTCGCTAATTAATCATATAGCCCCTAAAATAGAGCAAACATAGATTCCATAACCATAGAAAAGTATTGTTAAAGTTAGCATCCATGAATCTGTAGCTGTAGCAGCAATTATTTCTGGTGTAGCAAAAAAGACAATTGCAGCTAATGCCAAAACAAAAAATATAGTTGCTGTAACAATATTTGCTATTTTGGCTTGCTTAATTTTGTTAATTTTATTCATTTTTCATTTCTCCTTAAAATCGAAATTATTATATAAAATCTTTTACACCTATATTCTAGCACTTAATTAATTAAATTAATTAGTTATATATATGTACTAATCTGTTAAAATAAATAAGCATAAAAACAGCAGTTTATTATGATTGGAAAATAAATTTAACGAATTATTCTTGTTAGTAAGTTAGCTGCTTAACCGAAAACATTAAGTTAAACTTATCCAATTAGAAATAAACCCTCTCATTATGCAGAAAGAGGAAAATCATATGTCAAGATACACAGGACCTGTATTTAAAAAATCACGTCGTTTAGGATTTTCAATTCTTGAATCAGGAAAAGAATTTGCTAAAGGAAAGAAAAGAACATACGCTCCAGGGCAACATGGAAACAAAAGAGTAAAATTATCTGAATACGGATTACACTTATACGAAAAACAAAAAGTAAAACACTTATACGGAGTTAACGAAAAACAATTACAAAAAGTATTCCAAAAAGCTGTTAAAGCTAAAGGAATTACAGGGACAAACATGCTTCAATTATTAGAAACACGTTTAGACAACTTAGTTTACAGAGCAGGATATGCTACAACACGTAGACAAGCACGTCAATTAGTAAACCACAACCACTTTGTTGTTGATGGTAAAAAAGCTAACATCCCTTCAATGGTTATCTCAGTAGGATCAGAAATTACTCTTAAAGAAAAATCAAGAACAAACAAACAAATCGTAGAAGCTATGGAAGCTCGTGAAGCTGCTTCATGATTAACAAGAAAAGACTTTACTACTAAATTAGATCGTTTACCAGAAAGAAATGAATTACACCCAGAAATCAAGGATGCTTTAGTTGTTGAGTTCTACTCAAAATAATAACTAAATCTAAGGAGAATTATTATGAGACAAAACATTCACCCAGAATACCACACAGTTGAAGCTACTTGCTCAACATGTCAAAAATCATTTACTTTCAAATCAGTTAGACCTAACTTTACAGTAGACGTTTGTTCAGGTTGCCACCCTGTATTCACAGGATCAAAAGCTCAAGTTAAAGCAACAGGAAGAATCGACAGATTCAACAGAAGACTTGAAAAAAAGAACGCTAAATAATAATGCATTCTGCAGTAGCTTAGGCTACTGTTTTTTATAAAAAAAGTGAATAATATTAAGCAATTAAGCTAAATATTATTCACTATATAAATGTAATAACAAAAATAAGAATAAATAAACCAACTTATACTTTTTCTGGTTTAAATATTCTTA
>NZ_JBLWAB010000016.1:0-1101 GCF_048284645.1 Mycoplasma haliaeeti
CATTAGGGAATGAAACTGATCTTAGATTTGTTGTTAGTGCAAAAGCCTCTTCACCAATACTTGTCACATTAGGAAATGAAACTGAAGTAATATTTTGATTGTTTTCAAATACACCACCAGCTATACTTGTGATACTATCATCAACAATATCCCCACTAGCACTATCTCATTTAAATAATATTCCGTTTTGAATCACTTTATCATCTTCTAGGAACTCATTCAACATAGTGAAAGGGCTGTTGAGCTCATTGTAAATTACATTTTTAATTTTTGGTAATATAAGTTTTTTTACACCAACACGAGATTGATATTTAAAACAAATACTTATAGCATTCGGACATTCTAAAGTAAAGTCATTACTATCATGATGCAATTTGTCACTTAAATTATGAAAAATATAATCAAGCATTTCTGAAGTTATTTCTTTAGCTTTTGGTATTAGTATTCTATTTTCATTTTTATAATACTTTACATTAGTTGCTTCGCCCCCATTGGCGTAAATAAATGAATATGTATTATTATCTTCTTTGCCAGGTTGTTCCTTGCCTGAACCAGGTTTAGTTACTGGAGATGGCTTAGGTGTTGTTCCGGGATTAGGGCCAGGACTAACTATTGGTGTAGGCTCAGTTTTATTATCATTATTCTTATTATCACATGATCCGGCTACTAAAGGCATAGCAATAATGCTAGAAGCTGAAGCAAGCGAAAACAAGATAAATAATTTCTTTCTTTTCATTTTTTCCTTTCTTAAAGGCTAGCAATAGAAAACAATTAGTATAAAAGTTAGTTTTTTATTTGGATTTAAATATAGTAAAAAATATATATTGCTTGCCTAATTTTATTATTTCAAAAAAAAAAAAAAAAGAAGCCACCAGCAGCTCTAGCTGGTAGTACAATTGGCTCAAATCCTACTAATTTTATTAAGTAAATGATAGTGAACTAATTAGTGAGTCAAACTTGTTCTTTAATTTATAATGATTTGTAAAAATTATATATAACTTATGTAATTACCTATAAGATAATGCGTTTGTTAGCTTAGTTTTTCATTATTCACAGGCTAGCAAGATTACAAAAATATTGAAGCGTTCTCACACTAGCGTG
>NZ_JBLWAB010000002.1:0-118028 GCF_048284645.1 Mycoplasma haliaeeti
TTAAAAGTTAATGTATTCAGACATTTTAATGAATTATTTAATTACTATTCAGTTTTCAATGAACATATAAATAACGCTAAAGGCGTTTTTTTATTTACTTTTTTTAAAAAAACACAAATATATTGATACAAAAAATAGTAAAAATAGATTGATCAAAAATATTAAAAAAATGAGTAATTAGTTAATTTAGTTTTAAAAATAAAAAAATTTTTTTAAAATTACCCTAAAAATGAAAACTATTCCATATGCTATATTAGCATATTGTAAAGTGCTTTTTATGCCTAAAAAATGGGGGCAAACATAAATTTCACTAGGTGGATAATTTTTGAATTATCATGGGCAAAAAAATTTTTGATTTGAGTTGAAAAAAATGCTTGAAATGTGCAATAATAATTATGTAGCAAGAAAAGCTACAACGAATAAACTTAATGCAAAGTTATGCAAAGTAACGAGGCAAGACATTTTTATAAGGATAAGAATAACGGTGAAAAATTCTTTTCTCTTATTGGTTCAAATAATAGTATAGCTATATTTATAAATTGACTGATCCATGACAAAGGACAGTCACTACCTAATAATGTTTCAGAAGATGAATTAATTTCTAACCTAAAATCTAAATCAGCAGCTTATATAATGAATATGTTCAGTTTATCAAGCGATGTTAATATATCTATTATTGCAAGTAATATCAAAAACATAAAGTGATACATTATTGAAACCATTGAAGAGTTAAAGGAATTAATCCTATATAATTTTTGAAAATTATTAGATGGCAGCAAGCCGAAATTTGAAAAAGAAATAACTAAAATTATATCGAACAATGGAAACAGGCAAGCTGAAAAATATTTATGAAAGTGTTTAAAAAATAATACCATAAATTATTTGCAATCCATTTACAATGCACAAGGGATTTTCGAAGTTAAAAACGGAAATAAATGTACAAAATTAAGTTCTTTATATAGAAAAATTAATAATGCGCACTTTGCTGAAGGCGTTGTTAATAAAGGCTATGAAGTAGGAGTAGCTACTGCAAAGAAAGCCAAAGAACAACGCATGCAAGATGATATTAATATAAGCTACTCTAAATATAAAAATAATACCATAAAGTATGATAACTTATCTATTAAAGAACTACAAGATTTTGCAAGAAAAAAAGAAGTGCAAAGTAAAGTTGGCGCTTTCGAGATTAAATTAATTAATTGAAAGGCTTAAGTAAGTTATTTAGTTGTAATTTTCTGCTATAACCCTTGCTATAATGGCAAGGGGCTTAATTGCAATCTCCAGTGCAACACTTTTATTAAGGTATAATAAAAGTGGAGCACTGTTTTTTTGCGCTCCACTCAAAACCCCTCTGAAAGGATTTCACATTAATTATACAAGAATAACCCTAAAAACAAGGTATCTTATAGAGGCTTTATTAAAAGAAAATTATTCAATAAATGAAATATCAGAAATCACCAAATTTAACAAAAGTTCTATATCAAGAGAGCTGGGACTAAATTCAGATTTGTATGGATATTCAGCGGAATATGCAGAAGAAAAAGCACAAATCAGATATCATTGAAAATGTTATTTTCAATTAAGAAATCAAATTGAAAGTTATCCTGAATTTACTGATGTATTTATTCGCAAATACAACAAAAAGGCTTTTGGAATTAAGGCAACTTATATGTATATTAAGTTTAATTATTCATTCAAAACACCCTCTTTGAGAACAGTTTTTAACTGAATTAATTCATATGCATGAGATATAACAAGACATGAAAGATTAAGAAAATTCTACAAAAAAGGTGGTAAAAGAGCAAAAAGTGCATCTGAGAAATTAGTTGGCCTAAGAAGACTAAGACCATTTTGATGTAGACCTCAAAAAATCAATGACAGATCTGAGTTTGGCCATTGAGAAATTGACTTTATTATAGGTAGAAATGGAAAAGATAACTACAATTTAATCACATTTACAGAGCGAATGACTCGATATGGATTCATTATTAAATACAAAGGAAAAAACCCATGAAATGTGGGAAAAGTTATATGGGATCTTGTTCAAGAAAAAGAATTGAACGTGAAAAGTATTACCTGTGATAATGGAGTTGAATTTTCAAAATTGTTTTATCTTGCTTATAGACTTAGCATATACATTTATCGTGCTGATCCTTATGCTTCTTTTCAAAAAGGTAGCAATGAACATTTTAATGGATTAGTCAGAAGAGAATATCCAAAAGGTACTAATTTTAATAAAATTCCTGAAGAAGAAATATTGCTAACACAGAACAGAATAAATTCAATGCCAAGAGAAATTCTTGGATGACAATCTGCCGATGAATTATTCTTTGACTGAAACTATTATAAGGATAAATGGGTTCCAATTCCAGGTGATGAAAAATACTTTATTAGATCAAAACTAAAACAACCATCTAATACTAAAAGAAATAAATTTTTTAAAAATAAATACTAAATAAAAAATTGAGGGGAAGAAAAATATCTGGTATAAAAAGCCAGATATTTTAGTGTTGCAATGGAAATTGCATTTTAGCCCCTTGCTATAATGGCAAGGGTTTTTATATACTAAAAAAGCAAATTATCTCATTTATATATTGGTAATTCTTATTTTATGTTGTTTATCCCTTATTTTTAGACTAATTAAATTTAGTATTAAATTAGGAAAAAACAACTTTTTTTATATAATAAATAAGCAATATTTATATTGCCTCTACTAGTGGGAGATATCAAATATATCGCTAGACCACAATATCGAAAGGATACATAATGGCAAAAAAAGAAATACAACGTATTGCTAAATTGCAATTCCCTGCAGGTCAAGCTAAACCTGGACCAGCATTAGCTGGTGTAGGTGTAAACATGCCTGAATTTACAAAAGCATTTAACGATGCTACAAGAGACAGAGCTGGAGAACCAGTTCCAGTTCAAATTACAGTGTACAAAGACAAATCATTTGAATTCAAATTATTCACAGCTCCAGCATCATTCAAAATCAAACAAGCTGCTAAAATTCAAACAGGAGCAGCAAATGCTAAAACAACAATTGTTGCAACTATTACAAAAGATCAACTTAAAGAAATCGCTGAATATAAAATGCCAGATCTTAACACAGACGACATTTACTCAGCTATGGCTACAGTAGCTGGAACAGCAAGACAAATGGGTGTTTTAGTTGAAGGATATGATGACATCTTTAAAGCTAAAGCAGAAGCTAAGGCTGCTGCAAAAGCTGCAAAATTAGCAGCTGCTAAAGAAGAAGCTTTAAATAACGATTTAGAAGACCTTGTTAACACAAAAGGTCAAGCTATTGAAGTTAATGTTATTACAGATGAAAAAGCAAACGAAGGAGAAGAATAATTATGGCTAAAAGAGTTTCTAAAAATTTAAAAGCAGCTCGTGAATCATTTGATAGAACAGTTGCTTATGATTTAGCACAAGCTATTGAACTTGCTAAAAAAACTTCATACGCTAAATTTGATGCTTCAATCGACCTTGCTTTCAACTTAAACCTAGATGTTAGAAAAGCTGATCAACAATTACGTGGTGCTGTTTTACTTCCTCACGGAACAGGTAAATCAGTTCGTGTATTAGTAGCTACAAACAATGTTGAAAAACAAAAATTAGCTGCTGAAGCTGGAGCAGACATTGTTGTTGATGCTCAAGCTTTAGAACAAAGAATTAAAGAAGATAACTTTGATTTTGATGTTATGGTTGCTGACCCAGCAATGATGCCTTTACTTGGAAAATACGGGAAAAAACTTGGGCCTAAAGGTCTAATGCCAAACCCTAAAACAGGTACAGTTACTCCAACTCCTGAAAAAGCTGTTGAAGAACTTAAAAAAGGTAAAGCAAACTACCGTACAGATAAAGCTGGAATCGTACACTCTCTTATCGGTAAAGCAAGCATGTCTACAGAAGCTTTAGTAGATAATGCACAAACACTTATTTCATTAATCAAGAAGTTAAAACCTGCTGCAGTTAAAGGTGCTTACATCTTAAACTTAACAGTTTCAGCTTCAATGGGACCAAGTGTTAAAATTAAAATAGAAAAATAATAATTTCTATTGCAAACTAGGAGCAATCCTAGTTTTTTTATTGTGAGCAAAAGAAAAACTCACATATGTGAGTTAATCTAATAATTTAATAATCTTGTCATATTCTTCAGCTGAGAGATCTTCTTTAGTTGAAATAGTATTAATTACTTCATCAAGGTTAGAAATGGTATCTTTTAATGTTGTCTTTTTATCTGTAATACCAAAGAAGCTTTGCAAACTAACAACTAAAGTAGTAATTACTGAAAGTACAGCAATTAGTACAAAATAAACCATAGTTGTATCAGGATATTTGTTAAATCTAATTGAATATAAGTTTAAGATCACAATACTTGCAGCAATAAAAATAGCTAATACATTAAGAAAAACAAAGAAACTTCTGGAAATAATATATTTATTAAATGATTTTCTCTTAAGCTTATGAACTTTATTATGTAAGCTAGTATTATTTTTGTGTTCAGTTACTAATGCTTTTAGTTTTTCTTCACTGAGTTTAAAATCATGTTTTTTGGCATGTAAGTTAACTTTATCGATGTCGATTAAATGCTTATCCATGTAAATATCCTCCTGTCAAGTCACTTGATTTGAAACGATCTACTTCCATAATTGCTAAGCAACGTTTATAGAATAAAAATTCAGCTTTAATTTTATCAAGATTCTTATAAACAAAGATTCTTTGTTTAAAGATTACAGCTTCAAATTGTAAAATCTTATATTTACTTAAATAAAATGTGTATTTCTTGTTAATAACAAAGAATGTTAATAAACCAGTTAAAAAAGTAATTGAAGCATTTATTATAGTGGTCATGATAACATAGTTAGAGTTAGAATTTCCATTCAACATATCAGTATAATAAGGGTTATTATCTGGATAAGTAATTCCATCAACTGTAGCAAAGTTCTTGCTAGCTCCAGCTAAATATAAAATTGCAATTAGCCCATTAAGTAAGGTAAATATAATAATTAAAGAGTTTAATAAGTAATACATAAACCCATAAATACCTACCTTGATTTTAACTTTCTTAACTAGGAGTAAATAAGCTTGGTAACTAGTTAAACTATTTTTACTTTTCATTATTTACCTCCATTAGTTAATTCAGATTTGAGCACTTCTGCTATGATGATCTTTTTCCGAGTAGAAGCTTGTTTTCATAAAGCATCAATGATATTTTCCATAGTTTCAGTAGATATTTCATTAGCATTATATTTCACTTGTAAGTATGAGATTGTGGTATAGATTTTTTTATACAAATCACTGTGGGTGTTATATCTATAAATTGCTATAAACAAGTTTAAAAAGAATGAAATAATAATAAAACTTGCTAATACAACCACATTGACATAAGATTTATAGTCAGCTTGTGATTGTTTGTTTGGAGTTTCTTTTGACAAAATTGATAATGCTAAAGAAGCTAGTACAATTGCAGCAATATTTAAAAATGCAATTAAGACTGAAAATAAGTCATCTAGCATTTTATAGCGTCTTAATCTACGCTTATCTTTCTCTAATTTTTTGATTAAATTTTTTATAATTTCTTGCATATAAAAATTGTATAACATTCTAATTTTTCTCAAACATTTTAGATATGAAAGTGAGCTAAAAAACAACTAAATAGACCTAAAAAATGCATTAAAAAATTGTTTTTATACAGTAATGGTCTATAATATACACATGAATAAAACATGAGCAATTTTTAGTGATGTGGATGGTACAATTTACCCATTTCCACACAAACAATTATCAGAAGTTAATAAAGCTAAAGTAAGAGAATTAGCTGACAAAAATATCCCATTTGTAATCAATACTGGAAATCCACCATTAGAAAAGATTCAACGTCTAGCTGATACACTAAATGCCAGATATTTATGTTGTTCAAATGGAGCAATGATATATGACAATTTAGAAAAGAAAGCTTTACATGTTGAATATATCGACACAAAGAAAGCTGAAGTTATCTGACCATTAGCATTACAACATGGCGTAACATTATACTACATGGGTAGTGATCAATACTACATGTACAATAGTAATGATGTAACTAGAGAATTTCTAACCACTTTTAACGAATATAATGATTGGATTACTGATGGTAGAATTAATCAAGACTTACATAAAATTGAAGCCTATGGTACACCGGAAGCTATTTTAGCCTTCTATCAAGCTTGTTTAGCCAGTGGTGTAGAACTAGACATTATTAATGTTTCTAATAAATACATTGAAATTACTAATATTGGTATTTCAAAGGCATCTGGAATGAAATGACTTTGTGAAAATGTCTTCCATGCTGATTTAGCAGATGTTATGGCAATTGGTGATAGTGCTAATGACATTCCTATGTTTTTAGCAGCAGGATATTCATATGCAATGGATAATGCGGATGAAGCAACTAAAGCAGCTGCAAAATTCTATACAAGTGCTGTTGAACAAGATGGCTTAGCTGAAGCAATTGATGATTATTTATATCGTTCAGACTTTGAACTAAAAAGAGCAATATCTCAACAAAAGCCTAAAAACAAATAATTAAGTGAGTAAGCTCACTTTTTTTCTTTTGCTCCCATTTTTCTAAGCAAAAAGAAACGATCATTTACTAGAATAAGTGCTAGAAGTTTTAATAATTTTTGTTATGTTTACAGCGTAATAATATAAAATTTAAATATGAAAAAACCAGCAATTAATTCAGTCAACAAATTTAAAGTCAAACTTTCGGATTTAGGCCTTTTTCCTAAATGAACCATTCGCAAAATGGTTTTTGTTGCTATTTTAATTGCTATTTCTGTTGCCTTCACTGTAGTTTCAGCTCAAATTATTCCTATTGTAAATATTCCATCTTATAAATTCTCTTTTATCGGCTTACCGGTTAAAATTTCTGGTTTTATTTTTGGGCCAGTTATTGGAGTCTTTGTTGGAATTGTTGCTGATTTAATCTCATTATTATTCGTTCCACCTGCTGGATATAACCCAATTTATACTGCTGCCACAGCTGTTAATGGCTTAATTTCAGGGATATTTGGTTTATACTACATGGGATTTTTACGTTTTGCATTCTCAAAAGAATATCGTTTAAATCGTCTTTCTATTAAGATTAATTTACTTGCCTATAAATATAAATTTGAATCTGCTGCTGGAAATAGAAAGAAAGCAATTGAAATTGCAAATAAGATTGTAAAACTAAATAATAAGAGACAATTTATTAACCAAGACTCCTCAAATGTAGCTTTAAAAAATGTTTATTGCATTTCAGGTGCTTTATTTTTAGTGCTTGCAATTTCAATTATTGCTTGATATATTGGTTTCTTTGTTAGTGATGAAATTATCCAAAATGGATTTATTAAAAATAGATGAATTCTACTTGCATTAATGACTTCAGGTATGACATTACTAGTTATTTTTATCTTAGTTGGTCGTTTTGCAATGCGCACTGATAAATACCTAGTTTTTGTTCCTATTATTGTTTTCTGTGCTTTCTTGGAACTTGTTAATATCCCAATTCTTTCATTTGCTGACTTATATTCACTAGGAAATAGTGAAACAGCTGATATTTTTGTATGAATTACGCAACATATTTTAACAAGTCCAATTAAGATTTGATTTAATGTTTTTGTTATTTATTATGCTTATCAAGTGGTTTCTAAGTTAATTAACAAAAATGAACACTTAGCATATTAAGAAGGGTGTATGGCAAAAAATAAAAAAATACTAACAATTGAAAATATCTTTATTCCTAAAGGGTATAGTAAAAATAGAACAGGTATTTGGCCAAGTTCTAATATTTCTATCCCTTTTTTATCTATTTATCAAAATAACAAAACAGCTTTCTATATCCCTAGTGATAATGAAAACATTACATTTCATAATTTAGGTAAGTTCATTTTAAAAGATAAAAACACAGTTATGACATACTATAATCCAAATGTCAAAGAATACTATGATTTCAATAATTATCAAAACTTTTCGACTAAGAAAAAGGATATTTTAGCTAAAGTTTCTTACTTCAATATTAATGAAATTGTTGACCAAGACGACTTAAATATACCTTTATTTGAATTATGAGCTGATTGTCAAAACTCAATTAAAAGTGTAATCAATCTGGCTAACTTAAATAATATTTATTCTAATTTAGACTACACAATGAAGAATTTGATCTTTAATATTTTAAAGAATCACTCTTCAAATATTATGGATACTAATAATGAATTTATTAAAACCATTCGTGGTTTAGAACAAAGCTTATTATTTGCAAACAACAACAATGATCAAGATGCATTAAGTGGACATATTGAAAATTTAAATTTTGTAATTAACTCTTATATTGTTAATACAATTAAGGAATATTTTGATGTCTTTAAAGAACTTAAAAATGAATATCGTAGACTTGAAAGTGGTATTCAAACCAGCAATATCAATGAGCAAAAGAATTTAATTGAGCAAAGCAAAATTAAACTCTCATATATGAATCAAATTAATAATGTTTCATTGCTCAAGGTCGAAAATGACTTAAAAATACGTGATTTAACCAGCGAAATTAACTATTACAAAGACTTAAAAAATTCTATTGCTAAGTATGCTAAAAAAACCATGTATTACCAAATATCACTAATACATAAGGAAATTAGTTTACTTGAGCAAAAGAAAAAGTTACTTCCTTCAATTAATGATGAGTATTTTGACTTATTAAAGGATATTTTAATTAAGAAAAAAGAATTAAACATTTGAATTAAGAACTTTAGACGGATCCAATATCTTAATGAGCAACAATTAGAAGACTTAAAATTAATGATTGATTCTGAAATTAGTATCTTTATTACTAATAACTTTACTGAAACTAAAGATAAGTATAAGAATGCTACAGTATCTAAAATTAAAGAGTTTATAAATCAAGAATTCTCATTTAACATTAAGCCTTATATTGCAATGTCAAAAAATATGTATGACCAGCTAACTGAACGTATTGCTAATAACCAAAATGCTATTCGTCAAGTTAAGAATTTACGTTTTAACCATTTATCTAACTATAAAAATGTAGTCTCAGTACATGAGTTAGAAGAAAAAATCAAGTATGCTCAAGCTGAATTAGATTGATCTAAGTATTCTGAAGAAAAACTATTTAATTCCTTATTGAAATCAAAAGAATTCAAACTTAATCGCCTTAAATTAAATGTTAGACGTACTGAAAGAACTGTAATTTCCATTATAAATTCTCTCTTAGTTAAAATGACACTTTTACATAATGAAAATGCAATTAAAACACTAGTTGATTTTAAAAAATTTTTAACTAAAAATTGAATTTGCAACTTGCTAATGGATTTAATTAATTATTCATCTAATAAGCAAAAGGCAAGTAAGAAATTTTTAAAGGATTCAGCTGCTATGATTCGGTTTATTGAATCATATGAAACTGCTTCAGTTTCAATTCCTAACTATGTTAGACCTTTTAAGGATCTAGATATTATTGATAAAGCTAAAATTAAGCTTACAAAGTTTGGACTTAGCAAGATTGAAGTTTTATTACTACAAGATAACATGGAAAATATTGCTGAAGAAGCACGCAGCGAATTCTTACGGGTATTATTTAAAATAGTGGAAGCTAACAATATTGCCACAGTCTTTATTACCTCAAACCTAAAATTTATTAAAGAAACAATGGATTACGTTTACTTCTTTAATGATATGCAATTACTTGAGGGGGCTAAAGTCAAAGAAATTTTCTCTCATCCAGTTAATCCAGATATTAAGTTACTAATTAATCATAAGATTTCTTCATTAAATCAACAATTAAATCGTGACTATGTACAATTATTTATCAAACAAGGACTATATACTTTAGATTCTCGTCCTTCACACTTTGTTTACTGTACACTAAGCGAATACCAAAAATGGAACATGATTAATAAGAATAATCAAACCAGTGAATCTGAACGCTTGTTTAGCGATGGCAAGCCTTCTGACACTAAAATTAGTGAACAGTTCCAATCGGTGTTTGTTAATGATGAATTCATTTTAACTGATGTAAATGTTAAACTGATACCAGAGCCTTATGACAAAGATGATAAGCAATTTACTAAAGAAATTAAACTAAGCAATCACATTGAAAATCACGAAGTTGAAGGCGAAATAATTTCTCCTGAAGTTGAAAGCAAATTATTTTAATTTTATTATATAATTCTTCCAAGGACAGAGGTACTTGTTGCAAAACAGGTTGAGAAACACTCTTATAAGCTGATCTAGTTAATACTAGCGTAGCGAGTCTTCTCTTTTTACGTTCCTCCCTGTCCAAGGAAGGATTTTTTTATGAACAAATTTAAAACATTATTGATGGGAGCAAGTTTAGTTACAGCTACTCTCCCAATTATTGCATCACAATGCAATGGCAGTGGCCAAGCAGGCAAAGATTCTAATGCAATTAATTCAGATGTTACAGGTTTAAAACAACTTAAACTTGACTTAATTACTCCATGAGAACTTGAAAACAACACTCAAGGTATTGCAAGTTTAAGAAACGATATTGAAAATAGAATGAACCAATATTTAGCAGCTAAAAAAGCTAACTTTACTGTTAAAGTCAAAATGGTAAATGACGATAAATACAAAACAGTAGCTCAAAATATTTCTAAAGGAGAAACAGACTTAGGATTTATTTCTTCTGGAAGTATTATTTCAGAAAAGAATTATTTAGCAAACTTTAACCCAAATATCATTCAAACTTGAACTTCAAAATTTGCAGGTGATATTAAAGATGCTACATTTTCAACTACAGATAGTAACTTAGAAACAATTGCTCAAAATGAGCAAGCTAAATTTGATTTAATTCCTTGATCTGAACAATGAAATGATGTAGCTAATGGGAACGGATGAAATGGTAGTGCTTATACTAAGTTTTATCAAGATTACTCTTCCACATCTACTGATAATTTAGTTAGCTACCAAAGAGGGCTAATAGCTATTGTTGCAGATGATGATATGACAGCTAAAATTAAACAAGCTTGAGCTAACAAGAATTTAGCACAATTCCTTTCATATGGAATTGGTCTTGGAAAAGCTAGTTCAGGAAGCAAATACATCTTACCTGAAGCTTTAATGAAAAAACAATTTAACTCAGCAAATAACAAACAATTTCTTTCTTTTGCTGACTTACAATCTAATAAGCAATATCAAAATACATTTGTAAAAGCTGCTTTAAAAGATGCTAACGACCCTAAAAATAGCAACATTCACATATTTTTTGATAATGAGGGTGTTTATGCATTTACACACTTTAAAGCTTCTAAACAATATGCATATGCTGTAAATAACACCATTCGTCCAAATCAAAAGATTTCATTCTTAACAGTAACTGATCCATTACCATACAACATTGGTATTGCTTCAAAACAAGTTGCTGACAATGATCTTAAACTAGTTACAGAAGCACTAAATGATTTAGCTTCTGGTTTAAATCCTATTTATGGAAGAAATATAGGATTTGTGTCTTATAGTGATGACACATTACAAAACTTTAAAAACAAAATTGACACAATTATAGGAGAATAATGCTTGAATTTAAGAATGTAGCGCTCAGTTATGAAAATAAGGAAGTTTTATCAAATCTGAATTTAGATTTTCATAAAGGAGAAATAGTTGGCCTAATTGGACGTAGTGGACAAGGGAAAAGCACTATATTAAAGTCTATTTTTGACTTAGATATAGTGCTAAAAGGTGAAATTGTCTATAAGGGCCAAGTTGTAAATAAATTATCTAAAAAAGGACTTAAACATTATAAGTCCCTTATTTCCTTTATTGATGCTGAGACACTTTCTTTGCCAAATTATGATGCCTATAAAAACATTTTGTTTAACTTTAATAACTATAGTAGTGGTCTAAATGCATTATTTCATCATTTAACTGCTGCTCAAGTTAGTCAATTATGAGAGCTATTTACACATTTTGAATTACAAGATTATGCTCTTACTCCATTAAGCATGCTTTCTAGTGGACAAAAACAACGTTTTAATTTTATTGCTGGTGTATTTAATGCTTCTGAAATTTTACTTTGTGATGAAGTAACTAGCAATTTAGATATGAATAACTCTCATAAGATTTTTGCTTATCTAGAAGGCTTAAAAGATCAAAAGCTAATAATTACAGCTATTCATGATATTGATTTAGCTATGCAATATTGTGATCGCCTAGTTGCGATCAAAGGTGGAAAAATAGTTGATATAATCCAGAAACAAGATTACAACAAGGAACTTTTAGCCCTATATTTTGATGAATAAAGCAACTTTTACTAGTACATTACGTAAAAGAAGAGTTTTTAAATCAATACTTATCTTGTTTCTGATAACTTTCTTTCTCTATTCTTTATATAATTTAAATTTTTTCTATTCAGTCAACACTCCGAGTTGACACGATGCTTGAGATAACTTTAAATCTATTTTTAGCTTTGCAAGCCATAATAAAGAACTCTCAAGCAATATTTGACTTATTAACTGAAATTACTTTTTAATTACTTTAAAAAGCGTTACTATTGGAACCTTTTTTGGTTTCTTATTGGCGCTAATAACTGGATATTGCAGTGCAACAAATATTCATAAACATAAATATCTTCCATTTCTAGTAAAAATTGTTTTAATGTTGCTAAGAGCTTTTCCAGTCATTGTTTTCATCTTACTGTTTAAAAATGCCTTTAGTGCTGAACTGGCTTCTTTTATTATTTATTTCTGATTCACTTGACTGTGAATGAATCGTTATATTGCTGATTTAATTGAAAGTTGCTCAACTAAGCAATACTTTCGTGACTTAGCTTTGGGAGTCAACAAATTACAGTCTTTTTATAAGAATATTTACCAACAGGTAAAAATTAAGTTTTTCCTCAACTTCTTTTTATCATATGAATCCAATATTCGCTGATTAACTATTCTTGGTTTAGTTGGAATTAATGGTCTTGGTGTTGTTTTTGCCGATCCAAAGCACTACCAAGACAGCTTTGGAATAACATTGCTCTTTATTGCAATCTTTATCCTTATTATTGAAGCAATTTTATATTTATTAAATAAAGTCTTACTTGTACAAAAACCCCAATTACATGCTTCTAAACAAACGATAAAGAGTTGAAGTTATAATTGAAAAAAATATGTCTTATCTTTAATGCTAATTTGCTATTTTGTTATTATGATTTGAGGACTTATTTCACTAGCAGATTCTAAAATATATACCATTACCTTAAAACAATACTTTTCAAGTGTTTTTGCATTTGATTTCTCATCCTTTAATTGAGGGTTAATGGGACAATACTTTATAATCCTACAACAAGCCTATATTTCAATAACACTAGCTTATTTTCTAGCTATTATGTATGCCTATATACTTGCTGAAAGAATCAATAAGAATTACTCAGTTATTGCAAGTAAAATACTATTAACCTTTATAAAGGTGATTCCAACTTATTTTTGATTTTTAGTATTCAATCCACTCATGGATTCAGTTACTGCTATTACAATTGCTTTAGTTGTTTCAGCCTTTAGAAAAATGGTGAAACAAATAGCTGAATCTATCAACACTTTACCAAGTAATGTCATTGCCTTATATAAGGTAAAAGGCTGAAGTAAATTTAAAATTTATCGTTATTATGTCTTGCCTTACGTCAATAAGCAATTGCTTTCAGTCTTTATCTTCCAAGGTGAGGATGCGGTTAGAAATTCAATTTCATATGGTACCTTTGCTAATCTAGGAATTTATAATTTAGTCTTACAATATCAAGATAAATCAGAGTATAACAAGATTTTCCCAGTGATACTTCCAGCCTATATATTTTTCATAATTTTAGAAATTAGTTTTTGAATTTATAAAGAAAAAAATATTTTTCTGCGTAATAAAAGCAATAAAAATAGAGACTTAACAAAAATAAGTACTCGTTATGCTAAGTTTTATTCAAGCCTATAGCATAGAGAAATAAGTTATAATAGTGTGCTGTTTTTTAACTGAAAACAGGGCGCTTTTTTGTTCATTTTAACCTCTGCTTGTTATACACTAAAAAAGTTGATTTCCTACAATTAAAAAAAATCTTATGTGATAAAATTTATATACCTTACGTAAATATACATTTTAATAATGTATTTTTTAATTAGAGGTCTATATTTTCAGAAAGGATGAGAATAAATATATGGAGCAAAAAAATTATAAAATTCGTAAATTTGGTCCTGTCACAGAGAGAAGAGATTACTCAGTAACAAAAGAATCTTTACCTCTTTTTGATATTCTTGAAACAAGTAAAGAAAGTTTCGAACTTTTCATTAACAAAAGAATTCAAGAATGTCTACTTGAAGTTTATCCAATCGAAGCTGCTAACAAAGAAGTTCGTTTAGATTACGTTAAAGGGTCAGTTAGATTAGAACTACCATTTAAGAAAATTACTAGCGAAAGCGAAGAAATTAAAAAATGTAAAGCTAAAGGAATTAACTTCAGTGTTAAAGTTTATGTCAGCTTAAAAAGAGAAATCACAAATACTGGAGAAGTTAAAATTGATGAAGTTCTTTTAGGAGAAATTCCTTACATGACTTCTGGTGGAAGTTTCATCATTAACGGGTCAGAAAAAGTTATCGTTTCTCAGTTAATCAGATCACCTGGTGCCTACTTCGGACTTGGTGTACGTAACAAACAATCAGATGACTTATTCAACAAATTAGAAATTTTACCAAGAATTGGGTCATGACTTGAAGTGTCACACAAAGTTACATCTTCAACATTAGACACAGTTAAAATCAAAATTGATAAAAACAAGAATGTTAACTTAGCAACTTTCTTAGGGTCATTTGGATTCACACCAAAAACAATTAGAGAATTATTTGGAACAAGTGAATTACTTGAAGAAACACTTAAAAAAGACAAGTTAATTGAAAATTCAGAATTTACTGAAGCTGAAATTCTTGATCAATGTCAAGAAGAATTATTCAGAGGTTTAAGAAAAGGTGATCGTATTTCAGAAGAAGCTAAACGTTCACTTATCCCTGGAATGTTGTTTGATAAAAAACGTTACAACTTATCAACAACTGGACGTTACATGCTTAACAAGAAACTTTCACTTGTTGATCGTATAACAAATACATACTTAGCTGAAGACTTTGTTGTTAAATCAGTTGAATTAGGAGAAAAAGTTGTTTTATATCCTAAAGGAACATTTATCGACATTAAGAAAGCTAAAGAAATTCAAAATGCCTTTAACGAAGGTTTAGTAAGAAGTGAAAAAATTCCTGGTATTGATCCAGAAATGGTATACCACAAGCTTATTAACCAAAACAAGACATTAGCAAAAAGAATTAATATCGTTAAACTAAGTGTATATCCATCAAGAAAATGAATGGAAGAAAAAGAAGATGAACCAGTTTTAGTAATTGGTAACGATCCAAAATCAACAGAAACACACTTATTAATTTCAGACATCGTTGCTGCAATTAATTACTACTTTAACTTAATTGATGGTATTGGACAAGATGATGATCCTGACTCACTTACAAACAAACGTATTGTTTCAGTTGGGGAATTACTTGAAGGCCAATTATCAGTTGCTTTAACTAAACTTGAAAAAGCAACACGTGAACGTATGGGAGCTAAAGAAGCTGATAAAGTTACAGCTAAAAACGTTACAAACAATAAACTTGTAACAAACCAAATGAAACAATTCTTTAACTCTTCAAAACTTTCACAATTCATGGATCAAATCAACCCACTTGCTGAAGTTTCAAACAAACGTCGTGTTACATCTCTAGGGCCTGGTGGTCTTAACCGTGATACAGCACAATTCGAAGTTCGTGACGTTCATGCAACTCACTACGGAAGAATTTGTCCTATCGAAACACCTGAAGGACCTAACATCGGTCTTATCCTTAACTATGCAACATATGCAAAAGTTGATGATTTAGGATTCTTAAAGACTCCTTACTTTAAAGTTAACAATGGTGTTGTTGACTACTCAACAACTCACTATCTAACAGCTGCTGAAGAAATTGGGTTCTCATTTGCTCAATCTTCAGTTAGAGTTGATGATAACAACAAAATTGTTGATCCATACTTAACAATTAGACGTGACTATAACTATATTATAGGTACACCAGATGAAATTGACTATATTGAGGTTTCATCAAAACAAATCGTTTCTGTTGCTGCTGCAGCTATCCCATTCCTAGAAAACGACGATGCCAACCGTGCACTTATGGGATCAAACATGCAACGTCAAGCAGTTCCTCTTCTTCAAGCTGAAGCACCTTTTGTTGCTACAGGAATTGAAGCAGACATTGCTAAATACTCTTCATACAACTTAGTTGCTAAAAACCCTGGGGTTGTTACTTTCGTTGATGGATCAAAAATTATGATCAAGAACGAAAAAGGCAACACAGATAGATATTCATTAAGAAACTTTGAAAGAAGTAACCAAGGTACTTTAATTCAACAAAAACCTATTGTTGCAGTTGGACAAGAAGTACAAAAAGGTGACTTACTTGTTGATGGTAGCTCATTCAAAGATGGAGAAATGGCACTTGGTAAAAACGTACTTGTAGGATTCACTACATGAAACGGATATAACTTTGAGGATGCTGTTATCATAAATGAAAGACTTGTTAAAGATGATGTTTATACATCAATTCACATCGAAGAACAAACTATTCAATTCAGAACATCACGTGCTGGTGATGATGAATTAACAAACGCAATTAACAACGTTTCAAAATTTGCTTTAAGAAACCTTGATGAAAGAGGTATTGTTAAAGTTGGTTCTGAAGTATTACCTGGAGACGTACTTGTAGGTAGACTTTCACCTAAAGGAGAAGATAACCCATCTCAAGAAGAAAAACTTCTTATGGCTATCCTTCAACAACGTCCACAAACAACTAAAGATACTTCATTAAAAGTTAAAAATGGACACGCTGGTACAGTTATCCATGTTGAAGTACTTTCACGTGAAGCTGGAGACATCTTAGAAGAAGGTGTAGATAAAATTGTTAAAGTTTCAATCGCCCAAAAACGTAAGATTAAAGTTGGGGATAAGATGGCTGGACGTCACGGTAACAAAGGGGTTATCTCAATCGTATTACCAGAAGAAGACATGCCATACTTAGAAGATGGAACACCACTTGACATTATGCTTAACCCTCAAGGGGTTCCTTCACGTATGAACATTGGGCAAGTTCTTGAACTTCACCTTGGAATGGCAGCTAGAAAATTAGGTGTTAAATTCGTTACTCCTTCATTTGATGGGGTTAAGAAAACTGACATTGAAAATGCTTTAGTTGAAGCTGGGCTTGACAAGAGTGGAAAACAAACCTTAATTGACCCAATTACAGGTAGAAAATTTGATAAACCTATTTCAGTTGGTGTTATGTACATGCTTAAACTTAACCACATGGTTGATGATAAGATGCACGCACGTAGTGTTGGACCATACTCACTTATTACACAACAACCTCTTGGAGGTAAATCTCAAAATGGGGGACAAAGATTCGGAGAAATGGAAACATGAGCTATTGAATCTTATGGAGCTACAAACGTACTTCAAGAAATCCTTACATTTAAATCTGATGACATTACAGGACGTAATGCCTTATATTCAGCATTAGTATCTGGAAAAGAATTACCAATGCCTGGAATTCCAGAATCATTTAACGTTCTTAGTTATGAACTTAAAGGTCTTGGAATGAAATTAGACGCTTCAACAAGATCACTTGATGAAGAAGAAAATATCGATCATACACAATATCAATACGTTGATACAAACGAAATGGGGGGAGAAGGTTATGAATAATTTTGATAAAGAACAAGACGAATTAGTTGAACAAATTAATAAAATTACTCTCTCACTTGCAACAGATCAAGACATCTTAGAATGATCACATGGTGAAGTTACAAGACCAGAAACCATCAACTATAAATCATATAGACCTGAAAAAGATGGGCTATTTGATGAATTAATTTTCGGACCAGTTACAGATTACAAATGTCCAATCTGTAATACTAAATATAAGAAAAGTGATGAAAATTCTGTATGTACCAAAACCCCTGCTTGTGAAAAATATAGACCTGTTATTTTACCTAAAATCACACGTAGAAGCAGAATGGGACACATTAAGTTACACAACCCAGTTGTGCACTTCTGATTCTTCAAAATAGATCACTCAATTATTTCAAAATTACTTGGACTTAGAGTTGCTGACTCTACTAAACAAGTAACAAAAGCAGATTTAGAAAAATTAATTTACTATAAATCTCACATCGTACTTGAAGCTGGAAACTTAACTAGCTTAAAGAAAAACACAATTATTGACATTAACGAAGCTGCTAACATTTATGAAGCAGCATTAGAAGAAATGCTTGGTAATTATGAAAAAGATACAGATGAATATGAAGATATTGAAACAGCATTAACCGAATTAAGAGAATATGCTGAATCAAAAATTGGGAAAGATTTCGGGATTGACTTCTATCAATACAACGAAATTATTCACGAATATTCAGATGCTAAAATTGACACAGGATCTCGTGCTGTTGAATACTTATTAACACACATCGATTTAGCTGAAGAAGCTGCAGCTGTTCAAGCTGAAATCGATAAAATTAACTCTGAAATGGACTTAGATAATGGATTATCATCAACTAAAGAACAAGACAGAGCTAAACTATACAAACGTTTAACAGTAATTAACTCATTTATTAAATCTGGACAAGATCCAAAAAGTATGTTAATTTACAACCTTCCAGTTATCCCCGCTGACTTACGTCCATTAGTACAGTTAGATGGTGGAAGACACTCAACTAGTGATGTTAACGAACTATATCGTCGTATTATCATTAGAAACAATCGTTTAGCTAAATGAAATGAAGCTGATGCTCCTATGCTTATTAAGCAAAACGAATACCGTATGATTCAAGAAGCAGTTGATGCTTTAATTGACAACGCAAGAAAGAAACCAACACCAGTTGTATCAAAAGATTCTCATCCTTTAAAATCTATTTCAGATGCCTTAACTGGTAAAAAAGGACGTTTCAGACAAAACCTTTTAGGAAAACGTGTTGACTACTCTGGTCGTAGTGTTATCGTTGTTGGACCTTCACTTAGAATGCACGAAGTTGGTATTCCTCGTGACATGGCTGCTAAATTATTCGAACCTTGAATTATTAAAGAATTAATTAAAGGTGAACCTTCAATTACAAGTGTTAAATCAGCTAAGAAAATGATTGAAACTCTAAACCCAATTATTTGACCATATGTAGAAAAAGCAATTGATGGAAGACCTGTTCTTCTTAACCGTGCTCCTACACTTCACAGACTTTCAATCCAAGCCTTCCAACCTGTTTTAATCCGTGGGAAAGCTATTAAACTTCACCCACTTGTAACTACAGCTTTCAACGCTGACTTCGATGGTGACCAAATGGCTGTGCACGTTCCAATTTCAGATCAAGCTGTACGTGAAGCAAAAGAACTTATGCTTGCTTCTAAAAACATTCTTGGACCTAAAGATGGGGAACCTATTATTAACCCTTCTCAAGATATGATTTTAGGTCTTTACTACTTAACAATTGAAAAAGCTAACGTTAAGGGAGAAGGAAACTTCTATGCAAGCTTTGATGATATGATGCTTGCTTATGAAAATGGCTACATTACTTTACATACTAGAGTTGTACTTCCAATTTCAGCTATGAGCAAGGAATCAGTATCAAAATACACAAATGCTCCTTACTTAGTTTCTACAGTAGGTAAATTTATCCTTAACCGTGCCTTCCCATCTGATTTTGAATTTATTTTTGGTAAATATGTAACAAGAAAAGAAGTTGCACAAGCAGATGGAAGCATCAAAGTAAGCGAAAGTGAAAAGATTGATACTTCAGATAAAGATCTCAACAAATACGTACTTAACTATGGTGATGACTTTAGAGCTAAAATTGCAAATATGCCAGTTAACTTAGCTCTTTCTAAGAAAGACATTGCTAAAATCGTACGTAGAGTATATGAAAAATATGTCGCTGTTGTAACAATGGAAGATATTGCTTCAATTATTAACGAAACAACACAAGATAATTTTGAAGATCGTTTCACAGAATGTGCAGAATTAGTAGACTTTGCTAATGCACCAATTCCTACTTCACACGCAAGAATTATTTCAAATTCAATTAAAGAACACTTTGAAACAATTAACTACGAATGAAGTAAGAAAAACCCTAATGTAGCAGAAGGAATGAAACCAGTTTGAACTTTAGCTGAATATACTAAAGTACTTGAAAAAGTTTGATTCGATTACACAAACTATGTTGCTTCTATACTAGATAGAGTTAAGAACCTTGGATTTAAATTCTCTACAATTTCAGGTACAACTATCTCTATGAATGACATTACTACATTAGATACAACTGCTGAAAAGATTAAAAAAGGTGAAGAATATACAGATCAACTTAAGAAATTCTTCGAAGAAGGATACTTAACTGATGACGAACGTTATACATTAACAATTCAAAAATGATCAGAAGTTAAGGATTCTATCGAAAAAGACTTGAAAGAAGTTACAAAATCTGATATCGATAATCCTCTATTCATGATGTTCACCTCAGGAGCTCGTGGTAACTCATCAAACTTTACCCAACTTGCTGGTATGCGTGGACTTATGAACAACAACACCAAAGTTCTTAAAGCCGATGCTGAAAACGACCGTGTGGTTCGTTCAACAGTTGAAATCCCAGTTAAATCATCATTCCTTTCAGGGCTTACAGCTTATGAATTCTATTCATCAACTCACGGGGCCAGAAAAGGACTTACAGATACAGCGCTTAACACAGCTAAATCAGGATACCTAACACGTAGACTTGTTGACGTTGCGCAAGGTATCGTTGTTAGAGAAGATGACTGTGGATCTGACTTTGGATTCGTTGTTAAAGACATTAAAGATACTAAGACTGATACTGTTATTGAATCATTACAAGAAAGAATTGAAGGTAGATTTACCAACAAGGCTATCTTAGATGAAAATGGTAATGAATTAGTAGCTGCAAACACATTAATTACTCCAGACCTTGCAGATAAAATTGTTAACGAATATGGACAAAGTCAAGTTGAAATTCGTTCAGTGCTTTCATGTCACACCAAAAATGGGGTATGTAAACACTGTTATGGAAAAGACTTGGCAACAAACAGAATCGTTAATATTGGTGAAGCTGTTGGGGTTGTTGCTGCTCAATCAATCGGGGAACCTGGTACACAACTTACAATGCGTACATTCCACACCGGAGGGGTTGCCGGGGTTGAAGATATTACTGGTGGGTTTGGTCGGCTAATCGAACTTATCGATGCTTACGACTTCCCATGAGGAAAACCTGCTGTTATTTCAACAGTCTATGGAACAGTAACAAGAATTGCACCTGCTACAGATAAAAATGGAAAAGACAGTAGTGATATCTTACTAGTTGACGTTGAAACTAAGAAAGCTGATGGAAGCATTGCTACTGAAACATACAGCGGAAAAGTTTCACAAAAATTACGTGTAAAACTAGGAGATAAGGTTGTAAGTGGTCAAAAGATCTTTGAAGGGCCAATTATTCTTAACCAACTTCTTGAAGCAGCTGACACAAGAGCTGTGCAAAACTACTTATTAAAAGAAGTTCAAAGACTATATCGTTTACAAGGTATTACAATTTCAGATAAGTACATTGAAATCATCATTAGACAAATGCTTTCAAAAATTATGATTACAGATCCAGGGGATTCAAACTTCTTTACAGGAAGTCTTGTTGACACCTTTGTATATCAAAAAGAAAATGGAAAATTACTTGCTGCAGGAAAACGTCCAGCTTACGGTGAAGTTAAGATCCGTGGAGCTAAACAAACTCCTTTATTAAGTGATTCATTCCTAGCTGCTGCTTCATACCAAGAAACAGCTAAAATTCTTGTTAACTCATCTATCGCTAAAAGAGTTGACTATCTTGAAGGACTTAAAGAAAACATTATTCTTGGACATAAGATTCCAGCTGGAACAAATGCTAACTATGAATTAAAAGGAAAATACGACATTCGTGATCCTAAAACATACTTCACAGGTAAAATTGATCCAGAAAATGGTGATTTTGAATTAAGTCAAGAAGAACAAGATGAAATTAACTCAACATTTGATGATATTGAAATTCCAGTATCATTTGATGAAGATTCATTATTATTACAAACACAAGATGAAATGGATATGACAGATGATGAAGAAAACCAAGAAATCTTTGATATTGATGATGATGTATTAGAAATTGCAAATGAATACGAAGACGATAACATGGATGAAGAAGAATAATTCTTATATCTTTAAATAATCATTTAAAAATACAGTGCTTATGTGCTGTATTTTTGTATTGCAAGTTTAGCTCTATACAATAGTGATATAAACTCCTTACATAAAAAAATAAAAGTAATATAATACAGCTATGAATTTAACAAAAATTTTTGATATGCAAAAAGAGCTCGATAAACAAATTGCTAAAAAGAGCCAAGACGCAAACCCTGATTTAAATGTTGAAGATATCAAAGTTCAAAAAACTCTAGCACTAATCATTGAAGCAGCTGAATATATTAATGAAGTACAAAGCTTCAAATATTGAAAAATTCACAAGGATATTAAAAAATCTGCAGTAACTGAAGAGTTTGCAGACTTAATTCACTTTTTGGTCAATTTTTCATATAAATTTGAAATTGATCCCGAAATTGAGCCTTTAATTTTAAGTGATGATATCAACATACAATTTCAACAACTATTTATTGCAATAGCTGATATTATGAAAGATATTAATAAAGCTAACATTCTTAAAGCATTTCAAGTAGCACTTGGAAGTTTTGTTATGTTAGGTTACAATTATGATGATTTATTTGCAGCTTATGAAGCTAAAAATCGCAAGAATTATGAAAGAATTGCAAATAATTACTAATTACACAATAAAAAGCTATATAATAATATAGCTTATTGCCTTAGTGGTGGAATGGTAGACGCTGCGGACTCAAAATCCGCTGGAGCAATCCGTGCAGGTTCAAGTCCTGTCTAAGGCACCATATGACTCCTCGGAGTCTTTTTTTGTGCCCTAATTTGTAAATATTTCCAGCATCTTGAATAATAAATTAAAAAATATATAATAAAAATGAGATAAAAATAAATAAATGATACAGGAGTAGACATGAAAAAGAATTTATTAATTACTTTAAGCACTATTACTTTACCAGTTATATGTACAATAGCTACTAATTGCAATCACAATAGTACAAATGATGCTAGCGATAACAAGATTGATAGTCAAGATCTTAAAATTGACAAAGCAAACATTCCAAGTGAATTATCAGCTTATATAAAGCAAGATAATATAGGAACTAAAATAAGTGATAAAGAATATTATAAGCTTATGGTAAAGGCTTATACGAATTTATGCTTTCTAAAAAATAAAAGTGTTGATCAAAGTTCTGAACAAGCCATTAGATCAATTGATAGTAAAATATTGAACGAAAAAGATAAGGAAGAATTAATCAATGCTGTCGAAAATTTAGATAGTCTTTATGAAATTGTGGACAATGATTTTCCAACTTTTAAAATGAAAAATATATCTAATTATCAAGGATTTGAAAAAACAATTGCTAAGAAGAAAATTACTAAGGCAGAACATTTATTCTTGTTAATGTGCGATAGACTTAATTCAATTATAAATGATGAAAGTCACACATCACTTACGCTAGAAAGAAGTTCGGATATGTTCGAAGTTCGCCATAAGATATGGGATTTAGTACAAATGATATTATGAGCAACATCAAATGGTGATTGTCTATTAGTAAATGAAAAAATAGACTTAGATGTCTTTGCTCCAACAATACAGTTCAATCCATTTTGAAGTAAGCGATATATTGAACCAAGTTGTGGATACATATATAACATTAATTTTGATAAAGTTAATGATAACCCATATGCAAGAATGAGTGCGCAAATCGCAAAGCAAATAATAGATTGAATCTTGAAAGATAAAACTTTTATAACTTCATCAGCACTCCCAAATGATTATGATGCGATATTTGATTCTAATGAAAATGCAATTAAATATATTAATTTTAAAAAAGAAGTGCACTCAAAATTAAATGATAATAAGAAAATCTTTGATATTATCTTTTATTACTAATTCCTAGACCTAAAAATACTCCATATGATTATTAAATGGAGTATTTTTGAAGTAAAAATTATTATCACAAAAGCTAACATTTAGTAAAATTGAATAAATAAAAAATAAAGGAGAATTATGAGAACAGTTAAATTCGCAAATAAAGATTATAACCTTGCTGGTACAGCACCAGTTGTTGGTAATGAAGTAGTACTTCAAGGTGCCAAGGAAGGTAAATTTGACCAAAGCACACCAAAACGTGAAAACAAGTATTTAGTGTTAGGAACATTCCCATCTGCTGATACAATGGTGTGTGATATGCAAATTTTAAGAATGGCTGAATTATCACATAAATATAAAAATGTAGATTTTGTGACTTTTTCAATGGATCTTCCAACTGCTTTAAGTAACTATGCAGAAGACCACGAAACAGGTAGAGTGCAATTATATTCAGACTACTTAGCACACGATGTTGCTCGTGGTCTTGGAGTATTAATTGAACAATTACAATTATGCGCTCGTTCTTTATTTATACTAGATGATCAAAACAAGATTAAATATATGCAAATAAACGAAAACACAAATGAGCAAGTTGATTTCAAATCAATGGAAGCTAAATTAAATGAATTATTAAAGGAAAATTAAAATGGATAAAAAATATGAAAAATTAGCTACTCGTTTAGCTAAATATATGTCAATTGAAGCAATATCTCGCTTCGAAGAACCAGTTGCAAATGAACTAAGAGCTAACATCAAAAACAAATATGAAATCAGTAGAGATGCTTTTGGCTCAATTATTTTCCATAAACCTTCTAAAGTTGCAAATGCACCTAAAGTAATGCTTGCAGCTCACATGGATGAAGTTGGTTACATGGTTAAATCAATAGCTGACAATGGTAACATCTTAGTTACAACAATTGGTGGTGTATGACCAAGCGTTGTAATTGGAACTAAAGCTACTGTTGTTTCAAATGCTACTGGAAAAAGATTTGAAGGTGTATTTGGACACACTTCAATCCACATCATGGATAGAGATAAAATCACTGTAGCTATTAAAGAAGCTGATTTATTTGTTGACCTTGGATATGCAAACAAACAAGAAGTGCTTGAAGCTGGAATTGAAATCGGAGATAAGATTTTCTTATCAGGTGAAACAATCCACTTTGCTAACAACATTATTGGTGGAAAAGCTATGGACAATAGAGCTGGTGTTACTGCTTTAGAATTTATTGCTAATAACCTAGCTGACTTAGATTTAGCTTGTGATTTATACCTAGTAGGAACTGTACAAGAAGAAGTTGGAACTAGAGGTGCTAAAACTTCTGTTTCAATTATTAACCCAGATGTAGCTTTTGCTGTTGATACAGGTGCTTCACATGATACAACTGGATGTAAACCTGGTACACCAGTACTTGGTAAAGGTGTTTCTTTACTAGTTAAAGATGGTGGTACATTACCTGATCCAAAATTACTTGCAGTTTTAATGGATATTTCAAAGAGAAAAGATATTCCTGCTTATAAATATGTAGCTGAAGGTGGTGGAACTGACGCTGCTGAATTACAATATGGTGAAGGTGGAGTTTCAGTAATGACAATTTCAATCCCTCAAAGATACTTGCACTCACCAATTGGTTCATGTTCTCTTGTGGATATTCAAGCTACAATTGATTTAATGACAGAATTTATCAAAGAATTTTCACCTGAAGTATACGCTGAAAAAATCGCATATAAATAATAAGTAACTAAAATAACTACTAGCGAACTAGTAGTTATTTTTCTATATAAATTTTAAGTCAAATGTCTCATTATTTTGCATTTGATTTAACTTGTTATAAGTGGCTTGATCTAACTTTAGATAAATGTTGAAAATACTTAATTTAACATTTTTAGGGAAGTTATAAGCTAAAGCAATCTTTTTATTTGGATATAACACTGTATCTCAACCAGCGGGTACTATATAATTTTCATCCTTATATGCTAGTGAGATTTGTAATTTTTCACCCTCAAAGTTTAATGTAGCAGCTAAGCTTTCGGGTTGAGCTAAAATCACATTACCTTGAGCATTGAATACAGGATTTTGTAAGATTGAAATAAGTGAAATACCCAGTGATTTGAGCTGATTTTGATTAACTTGTAAGCGCATTAAGTAATCTGTATTAGCTAGCTCTTTATCTTGCGATAATTTTGTACCAAAATTAGGACTTGGGACATTTGCTAGTGTATTAAAGCTACCTTGTTTTTTAGACACAAGAGATAGATCAAATTGCACATTATTATGTAAGTTGCTTTTTAGGTGCAATTTTTTATCATAAACTAAGTCATCAATAATGTAATTTGAAATTATATGGTAATTTTCTCTTCTTAAACTATTAATTTCGCTAATATAAGCATCATTACCAAGTTGATTTGCAGCTACTACAAAGGCATGGGGATCAATAAATAAGTAGTCAGTTACTAAGTTATTTCCTTCCTTACTAATAAGCATTTTCATTTGATTGTTCATTGAACTAACTGAGGAAGTAAAGGCATTATTTTTATTTAAATCAAGTGATTGTAAATAAAATGATCCAAATTCTTTTTTATAAGTAGCAATAATTTGGTCCAAATTGCTAAAGGATAGTTTAATTCCTGCATTATATGAAGCATTTACGACAATGCTGTTGGTTTTAACTTGATATAAGGTCTTAACTTGCTTTAAGTTATTTTTAATAGTTTGCGCAAAACTAATTATTTTAGCTTGATCAATTGACTTATTAGCCTGCAAGGTAGTTATATTAGTTAGAATATGACTGTAAATTGAATTTAGATAATAAATTCGGTAAATGGCTTGCACATTAGCAAATTCCTCTTGCAGATTGTAAGAAAAGTTTTGATTAATATCAAAATATTGGTTTAATGTCACTAGCATTTCGTTACATTCATTTATTGTTTCATCAACAAAATTTTTCATAGCTTGAGCCAGAATAAAGCTAGTTATATTTGGCTGTTGAAAAATAGCTTGAAATTCCTTATATTTTGCAGCAAAAATATTATCATTTTGTACTTTCTGCTGCGCAAATGGTAAGAAATATTTATTAAAGCTACTTGGTTTTTCTAGCCGATAAGATTTAATTTGCTCTCTTAGGGCTAAGTTAACTTGACTTTGTTGCAAAATATAGTCAACTATTTCTTTTTGCATCTTAGTATAGTTATCTATAAAAACTTTTGCTTCATTAGAAAAGGCTTTAGCATATAAGTTCTTATGAATAGGATTGTTATTTTGAGTCTGTGAATGTTGACAGCTACTAGAAAGCGCTATTAGAGAAATACTTGGCAGTGTAAGTAATTTTGCTAGAGTTGTTCATTTCATACTACTCCTTAATTATTATTTTGTAATCTAAATAGGATACTTAATAAGCCAATATCATTGAGTTTATCATTTTCGCTTTGAATTTGACTTTGAACTTGATCAATTGGTGCTTTAACTGTATTTAAAATAGAAGTAACTTGAGATTTTACTAAGGCAATATCACTATATTGATTGATTGAAAGTCCATGGTCTTGAGCTTTGCTAATTCATTCTTGGATTGTTACTTTAGCATCTGCAATTTGAGAGTCTAATGCTTCCATGTTTTTATCATAGCTGTTTTTAGCAGTGCTTAAAGCATCTTTAATTTGCGCAAGAACTTTTTTGGCATTTTCTTTAGCTTCATTTGATGAATCTTTTGAAGCTATAATTGTTTCTTGCTTGTTTTTTTCTACATTAATTTTTTCAATTTGATCATTATAGTCTTTTGTTTCACTATCTTTTTGTGCTTCAAGTTCCTTAATGGCATCTTGAATAGTTTTTTGACTTTGATCCTTGCTTGGAGCAGCATCTAAATAATCTAATATATTATTTAATGCTTGCATTCATTTATCAACAGTAATGTAGTTCTTTCCATCCTTAACAGTAATAATTTGAGCTAACTTACTATTATAATAGTCTGTTGAATTCATACCATCACTAGGTTGATATTTAGGAATTAAGAAATTCTTTACTCATGGTAAATACTTACCTTCAAGTACTATTTGTTTATTTTCTAGTTCTTGTCTAGTTTTAATTAAACCAGGAATTTTAAATAATTCGTTATAAAAGAATTTGTTATATAAGTCATCATTAATCCCAATGTAAGCTTCAACATTTAATGTTGTATTTTTATTTACTAAAACAAAGTTGTAGTTTTCGAAAATTAGTTGATCTCATTGATTAATAATAGATCTATTTCCTTCTAATCCTGCATATAAGGAGTCAAAGACTAATAAGTTTTGTCCTATTAAATAGTTTTTAACTGCATTTAATCCTCTGATACCAAATGGTAAATAACCATTTGTGGTGTCAAAGAATGCTTTCATTTCTGGACTTTCTTGTGATGGAGAGACAATTAGACCTAATGTACCAGCTACTTGGCTAGGCATAGTTACTTTGATTACATGGTTTACATTACTTGCATCAAACTTTTGAGCCAGTCCTGTAGTAATATCTGGTTGAGAAGCAAACTTTTTAGTTGTAGCATCACGATTATATATTGTGGATTTAAGGTAATCTGTTTCTTGCTTTTGAGAGTTAGAAAGAAAAGCTAATTTAATTCCTACATTTTCACCATTGACAAAATTATCATTAATATAACTAGGATTTAATGTTTTACCATGATTACTGTAATTAGTTACTAGATTTTGAATTGCTTCAGTTGCCTTTTTATCTTTTGCTGTTGCATCTTGTTTTAAAACTTGATCGACAGTTGTTAATTCATTAACATTTTTATCTGAAGTATTAAACTTAATATACACTGGGTTAGTGTTAAATTGATCATTTAATGTTTTTTCTGGTTGTCTTTGTTGTAAGATTTGTGCCATGAATTTTGTATAAAAAGGTTTAGTAACATTATTTTCAAATTCATTATGAATATTGCTAATAATATCGCTTAATTCTCATTTATCATTGATAATATTTTGTAATTGATAGTCATTAACATACTGTAATCATTTATTAATTCAAGTTTCGCTGCTTGCAATTAGTTCTGTAAGTTCTTTATTTGGTTGTTTTAATGTCTTGCTTAAGGATGACAACATATCATGCATTCCATAGTTTTTAATTTCTAATTGGAGTAAAACTGTTGGAACTAGTGAAAATTGAAAGACTTTTTTGGTACCATCTAAGTCATTAACAAATTTGTCTTGATATGCTTTTGCTTTATCAGCATTTACTTTTTCTGCTTGTCCAAGAATAGCTGCATAGGTTTGAATAAAGTTATTAAACATATCACCAATTGATTTGTGATTTTGAAAGATATTTCTATAAAAGTCAATAGGTTTTTCCATATCAACATTTGTTATCTTGGTCAAAATTGCTTGGAATGTTTGTTGCATTTGACTAGCAAAATTATTTACATTCTTAATATCATTGTAATAGTTGTAGAAAAGATTATCAAGCTTACTATTAGGGCTTGAAAGTGATAATTCTCCATAAAATTTATCAGCAATTGGTGCTAAGAATTTGTCATTCTTAGTATCAATAATTACTTGTGTAAAGTATTTATTAGCTTGATTTACATAAAGCTGGCAGACATTTCTGTAAGCTTCCACACTTTTAATAATTTCATTTTGTCCTGTTTTGTTTTTGTGATTACAGCTGCTTGAAACCATTGGCAAGGTAATACTTGCAATAGCTGAGCTAGCTAATAATAAATTTCTATATATTTTTTTCATAATTTTAATTATACTCCCTAAATTTAAAAGCCTAGGTAACTTGAAAGAAATCTCTAGGAATTGTTAAATACAATTTATTTTGTCACCCCCTTTTTTTTAGAAAATAATGGTTGATGTATAAGATTCTTATATGAATTTTAAAACAGACACAAATAAATAAATAAAGGCGCTAACAGATTATGAATTAAGTAAAACTATTTCTGATCTTAAAAAACATGCAGAAGGGTATAAAAATTATTACAAGTTAAGATAAAAAAGAATTTTAAATAAGAAAAAAATAAACAACGTGATAAAAGTGCTAATTTAGAAAGTGAATACGAAATCATTAGACAATTAGATATTCACTTTATTAGTGGTAATACTGTGGTTAAAAAACTTTGAAATACTAATAATACCACTGTTGATTTATCTCGTTCATATCTTAACTCATTTAACATTTCTAAATTAATTAACCTTGCTTCTAACATTCAAAGAGCCTCTTATATGCTATTACTTGATTTAGCTAATAAGGAAATGTGAAGAAACAAGATTTATAATGATGCAAAAAGACGGGAATTTGGGAAAGATTGAAATTCAACTTTCTTATTCTTAATCTTTGATGAAGGGCATTTAATGGTTGATAGAAAAAACCCAATGACAACTTCTTTCCTTGCTGAAACAGGTGCTCGTTGTCGTAAGTATTCTACTTCATTAATTATTGCTACCCAAAATGTTAAAACCTTTACAGGAGACCCTGAAATACTATATCAATCAACTCGTATCATTAACAACACCCAATATTCAATGTCGCTTGGTTTAAAAGAAAACGATATTGCTGAACTTGATAAACTTTGAGAACCAATTGGTGGTTTAACAGAACAAGAAAAAGAATATCTTGCTTCTGCTCAAAAAGGAGATTGTATCTTTTCTACTTCTTCTCAAACAAGAACTCAATTACAAATCGATATCGGTGGTGATATTGCATTTAGAAAATATGCTAACTTTATTAAAAATGATCACGAAGTTAAAAGTCAAGAAATCGAAGAAGAATAAAATAAAAGTAGGTAATTAAACCTACTTTTTTAATAATTATTATTCTTTTTATTTTAATTTATTAAATTCATTGTCCATTTTCTTTAATGTATTGTTCAATTTCAGCTTTTTGATCTTGGAATTCGGGTTTAATTTCAATAAATTTATTTTCATATAGTTTTTTCATAGTATAAACATTATTACCGTTTTCTATTTCTTGGTGATCAAAATCTTTGGCTTTTTTATCTAATGCATCATATTCTTCTTGGGTAATATTATCTTTACTTAATTCTTGAATTAATTGCTCATTAAATTGTTTTAATAACACATAATGATTAGATTTTTGAATAAGAACACTTTGGTTATCAAAATCTGCTGTTGGTTGGAATTTGTTAATTATTGGTAAGTATTTTTCAGTGATTTCTTGATTTTGTTCTAATAATTGTGATTTTCAGCTTTGAACACTTTTTACTAATTGTGATTGTGCTTCTTTTTTTTCTTTTTCTTCTTGTGTTTGCTTTGTAGAACAACTTGCTGCTACAATAGGCATTGCCATAATTGGAGCTAATGTAAGTGATAATAATGCTAATTTTCTTAATTTCATAATAGTTTCTCCTTAATGTTTTGTTTTTGTTATTACAGCTGCTTGAAACGTTTGACAAGGTAATGTTTGATATGGCTGATGCAACTAATAATAAATTTCTATATAATAATTTAATTATACTCCCTAAATTTAAAAGCCTAGGTAACTTGAAAGAAATCTCTAGGAATTTTATTACCTTTAACTAGGCTATTTTACTAATATTCCTATTCTGTAGGCATATTAGTAAAATTCGTCTTTTGATTTTTTTACTAGAAAATATGTACAAAAGTCATGAACAAAACCAAACTTTATAAGCTAAAAGTTAAAAAGATTTTTTTAAAGCTTATGCAAAAGGATAAAAGGAAACTGGTAAACAACATTTTTTGAAGTTTTTGTGGTATTATTTAAATACTATTTAAATATTTTAGGAGGAATGATGACTTCTTTAGTAGTTGTATTACTAATTATAGGTTTCTTAATTATCATAGTTTCATTCTTAATGTCACCTGATTCAAATGGTTTCTCAGGGGCTTTAGTTGGATCTGGTGATTTGGACTTATTTAAACATTCAAAAGAGAGAGGGGTAAAAAAGATTTTAAAATATTCAATGATTACACTAGGAACATTAATCATAGTGGGGTCACTAGTAATTAGAATCTTAATGTAATATGAAAAAAAATCTTATTTATGACTATATAAAAAATGGAAAGCCAAAAGCTTTCTTAGAAATTGCGAAACACTTTAAAATCTTACCAAGAGATAACAAATCACTTACAAGAGTGCTTTCAGAACTTCAAGGTGAGTATTTAGTTTTTAAAAATAATCGTGATGAATACTATGCACCAGTGCTAGAGGAAACAATTGAAGGTAATTTAAATGTTTCTCAAAAAGGAAACTTTGGTTTTGTTGACTATGATATTGACGAAGAAAATAACACTAAAAAAAGTGTTTATGTTAAATCATTTAACTTTAATGGAGCAATTAATGGTGACACTGTAAAAGTTAATGTTTACAAATCTGATCTTCCTGGAGGAGATGATTTAACCCATGGTGTAGTAACTGCTATAGTACAAAGAAACAACCAAGATGTTGTTGGTTTTATAAAGGAAAAAAATGACACCAAATACTTTGTACCAGTTGACAATAGACTGAAAACTAGCAAGTGAAAATTAATCTCTTCTACTGTTCCAACTAAGTTAAATGATTTAGTAACTTGCAACATTTTAGCTTATGAAGGAAACTGTATCGATATTCAAGTTGCTCGTGTAATAACAAATGAAGCTGACCCAATGGTGTTTGTTAAATCATATCTTGAACAAATTAAGGCACCATTATCATTCCCAGAAAATATGGCGCAGGAAGTTAGTCAAATACCAAGTACAATTGTGGCTGAAGATTGAAGCAATCGTAAAGACTTCCGTGATGAAATGATTGTTACTATTGATGGTGATGACACTAAAGACTTTGATGACGCCATCACAGTTAAAAAGCTTGCCAACGGAAACTACTTTTTAGGAGTTTATATTGCTGACGTTTCTTACTATGTTAGAGAAGAAACAGCTATCAATGAAGAAGCCTTAAAACGTGGAACAAGTATTTACCTTGTTGATCGTGTTATTCCTATGCTCCCAGTTGAATTATCTAATGGAATCTGTTCACTTAATCCAAACGAAGATCGTTTTGTTTTAGCTTGTGAAATGGAAATTGACCCACAAGGTAATAATGTTAATGTTGAAATCTCACAAGGAATTATTGAAAGTAAGTTTAGATTAACTTATAAAAACGTTGACAAGTTTTATAAAACAGGTTTATTAAATGAAAATGATGATCCTAATCAAGTTAAACGCTTAAAGGATATGTTATTAACTGCACAAGAATTAAGTTTAATTTTACATAAATACAAAATTAATGAAGGTTATGTAGATTTCGAAATTCAAGAACCTAAAATTAAACTTGATGAAGAAGGAAGAGTTAAGAGCATTGAAATCAATCCTCGTGGATTTAGTGAAGTACTGATTGAAGATTTCATGGTTAGAGCTAATGAAACTGTTGCTAAGTATTTATTTGATGCTAAATTGCCTGTTCTTTACCGTGTGCATGAAACACCTGATGAAGATAAGTTAACTTTATTAAAGAATTCACTTGCTGCCATTAATGTATCAGCAGCTGAATTGAAAGCTAATACAATTACACCTAAAATATTTGCTGATTTTGTTACAAAAGTTAAGAATGAGCGTGATGATGATTTTGTTAAATTAATGTTTTTACGTTCAATGCAAAAAGCTATTTATTCTGATAATAATATTGGACACTTTGGACTAGCATCTAAATTCTATTGTCACTTTACTAGCCCGATTCGTAGATATCCAGACTTAGTAATTCATCGTACCATTAGAAACTTTTTAATTAATAAAGAGCATGACAAGTTAGATGAATATAGAGAAATGCTACCTATTTTTGGAGATTTAAATACTAAGAGTGAGCAAAAGGCTGTTCAAATTGAACGGAATGTTAATGATTTAAAATTTGCTGAATTCTTAAAGAACCAAATTGGAAAAACCTTTAAGGTACAAATTTTAAGTATTTTAAACTTTGGATTCTTTGTTGAATTTGAATTTAAAGCTAGTGGTCTAGTGCATAAAAGTACCCTAATTGATGGTGAATATGAAGCTAATGATGTATTAACTAAATTAGTCTCAGCTAACCGTAAGTTTACTTTAGGGGATTATGTTGATGTAGTAGTGGTTGGAGTAGATTTAGTTGAAGGTAAAGTCGACTGTGTTTTAGCTGATTTATACCAAGACTATATAAACAAAAAACAAAAAGAAGAAGCTGAAAGAAACAATGCAAAGTTTAAGAAACAAAGAAAATAAACTAGTAAAAAACTCTTTAGGTTTTGACTCAAATTTATATGTTTACCAAGATAAAACTATGTTCAACTATTCAGTTGATACCATTTTACTTGGTAACTTTATTTATTTAACTCAAAAAACTACTAAGGCACTTGAAATTGGTACCAACAATGGTGCATTATCAATTTTTGTAGCTTCACGTTCAAGCAAATTGCAAATTGATGCAGTTGAAATTCAAGAAAAAGCTGCACAGCTAGCTAGACAAAATGTTGAAATGAATCAAATGCAAGATCAAATTAAGGTCATTTGTGCTGACTTTAATGATTTTTGAAAGCAGCATACTAAAGAAGCTAGAGCCAAATATCAAACTATTTTTTGTAATCCACCTTTTTATCCATATGATAAAAGTAAAATCAAAAAGGATATTAGTCAAGAAAAGCTAATTGCCACCCATGAAATTTATTTAAATTTAGAGCAATTAATTATGGGGTGCAGTAAAATAATAGAACAAAAAGGGTTTTTAACTATTGTGCTACCTGTTGAACGATTAGTTGATACTTTTGAATATTTACGTAAGTATAAATTTGAACCTAAAAGGATTCAATTTATCCTACCAAGAATTGATGATAAACCTAAATTTGCTTTAATTGAAGCTCGTTATCAAGCTGGGTGAGGAGTACATTTTCTTCCTAACCTTTACTTACATGACAGTAATGATAAGAATAATCATGCTTATTTACCTGAAATTAAAGCTTTATATAAGCCTAAAAAAGTTTAAGGAGCAAAAATGAAAAAGAATTTTTATATAACAACACCAATTTATTATGCAAGTGGTAACTTACATATAGGCCACCTATATACCACTACATTAGCCTGAGTAATTGCTAACTATAAAAAACTTGATGGTTATAATGTTAAAATGCTAACTGGAAGTGACGAGCATGGTTTAAAAATTCAACAAAAAGCTGCAGAACAAGGGATAGATCCACAAGAGTTTGTAAATAATCTAGTTGCAAAATACCAACAAATGTGACGTGATTTTGATATCAACTATGATATCTTTTCTCGTACTAGTGCTCCAAGCCACTGTGAAAGTGTTAAAAATATCTTTTCATACTTCTTAGATAAAGGCTACATTTATCGTGGTAAATATGAAGGGCTTTATTCAGTGAGTGATGAAGAATTTTTAACTGAAACTCAAGCTATATATAAAGATGGTGCTTATTACCACCCCCAAAGTGGTCACCAATTAATTAATGTTTCAGAAGATTCTTACTTTTTTAAAATGAATCAATTTGCTCCATGATTAATTCAATACATTGATTCACATCCAGACTTTTTAGGTCCAAATAAAATTATTAATGAAATGAAAAACAATTTCTTACTCAAGGGACTAGAAGATTTATCAGTAACTAGAACCAATATTGAATGAGGAATTAAAATTAATGAAGATCCAACTCATACCTTATATGTATGATTAGATGCTTTATGTAACTATATAACTGCCCTTGGCTTTGATGTTAAAAACCCAAGCCAAAGTGCAGAATTTGAACAATATTGAAATGAATCTGAAGTTGTTCATTTAATTGGAAAAGAAATTTCTCGTTTCCATATGATTTATTGACCAATTTTCTTACAAGCTTTAAATTTAAAACAACCAAGTAAAATTCAAGCTCATGGTTGACTTGTGACACCAACTGGAAAAATGTCTAAATCAAAAAATAATGTTGTTGATCCATATGAATTACTTGCAAAATATCATCCAGAAATGATTAAATATTATTTTGCTTCAGAAATTACTCTTGGAGAAGATGGAGTTTGAGAAGAAAATCGTTTTATAGATGTAATTAATGCTGATTTAATTAATAACTATGGAAACTTAGTAGCTCGTAGTGTTAAGATGAAAGCTAATAGCTTTGAAAATCCATTACACTATCATGCTTCTAATCTTGCCATAGACCTAGCAATTGAAGAAAAAATAGCTAGTTCACTAGTTAGCTACAAAGCGCACTTTGATGCTTTAGAAGTTGATAAAGCTTTAAAGGTGGCAATTGATCTTTCAAGTGAACTAAATAAATATATTGATGAAACTAAACCTTGAACTTTAAAAGAAGATTTACCACGTTTAGAACAAATTCTTGTTAGATTGTTTAATGGTATTTATGCTGTCTCATTATATTTAGCTCCAGTATTGCCAAGAAAAACTCAAGAAGTGGCTCAAATTCTAGGAATAAATAATTTTTCATTTGATTTAGTAACAAACTGGTCTAAATTTGATAACATTAATCAAGGGAAAGAATTTATTCTTTTTTCAAGAATTAAGAAATAGTATTTATTTAAGCAATACCAAATACTATGTTTAGGAGTATTTAATATGATTTTTGCAAAAGCTACAAGATATATAATTAATCCAGAAAAAATGAAGGGATTCATTGATTATTTATATATCCTAACTAAAAAAACAAGAATGAAAGAAGAAAATCTTTCTTTTGAATATGGTTTAGAGGCTGAAGATAAAGTGCTTGTAATCGAACGTTGAAGTTCAAAGCAATCTTTTGAGGCTTTTAACCAGTTAGAAGAATTTAAAAAAGAATTTGGAACTATTAGAAAAATGTCTAAAACAGTTCAAAATATCTATGAAATAGAGCTCGCTAAATAATAAAAAGCGAGCTTTTTTATATAATCTGCAAATGTGGAACAAAATGTGGAAATAAATTTTTTCCACAGCATAAAAAAATAAATGCTCTATAATTAATTATAGAAATTGTAACTTGAGCAGCTATACATCAAATTTATATCGCTCTTACATTTCTTAAAAAATACAAAACACAAAACAAGAGCAAATATATTTATATTTGTTTATTAAGGAGTTTTAATTTATGAATTTTAAATTTAAAAATATATTACTAGGAGCTGCAGGGCTAGTTGGTGTAACAACAGTTGCTCTTTCAGCTGGATGTCATAATAATGATGATGAAGGTGACCAAAAGATAGATGCTGGTAAACTTCCTTCATACATGACTAATAAACAAGAAGGTAAAATTACTTTACTAGGTAGATCATCTACTGAATACCAACGTGCAATGAACTCAGAAGGTAACTCAGCTAAAAGACCTTCTCAACAAGGCTTCAAGCAAAACTATAAAGAACAAATCGTTATAGCTCATACATTTAGTGAAACAGGTTCTCAAGGTAAAGCTTTAGTAACGCTAGCAGAAACATATAACAAAGCTGTTACAGCTATGCAAACAGAATTGGCTGCATACAAAACACAACATGCTAAAGATGATCCTAAAGCAATTAATTTCGTTGCAAGCAATGGAATTTCAATGTATGCATTACCTGTTGCATTAAAAAACATTGGTTCAGGTTACTCAGCTGGGGCTCAAAAAGTTAATCTTGACCTTTCTTCACGTAATGCATCACAATTCTATGATTTAGTATTCAACTACGCGCCAGTTGCTTCTGCATTAGGAAACAATGGTATGTTATTAAGCTTTAACTCAAAAGATTCTGCTGCATTAAACACAGACTTAACTGACTTCTCAACACAATTCACAGTTATTAACGCTGAAACAGAATACATTGACAACATGTCATCATGAATTCTTCCAGCATTCAAGAGTACAAACGTTGTTGCTATTAATGCACCAGTTTTAAGTTACATCTACCAAACAATTTTAGCTAATGGTGGAAAAATTAAAGATGGTGACACTCAAATGCAAGCTCAAGTTGACTTATTGAAACAAAAAGGAGCTGCAGATAAAGAATCTGTTGCTGCATTATGAGGAAAACCAGTTGCAAAGATTAATGAACTTCTAGTTAAAGATGGAAAAGCATATGAATTATCATATTCAATGTGAAACAACTACAAAGAACTTATTGAATTTGCTAAATTAGCTCAAACACTATTTGAAAACACAAGTACACTTGGAGCACAATCAGACCTACACGTATTTGGAGTTGATAGTGCTACATCATTATATGAACAAGCTCTATACTCAGATCTTGGAGCTGACTCAACTAAAATGATTCAAGCTGTTGAAGAAGACCCAGGAAACCACGCAATTAAAATTAATTACGAACCACTAAAAAACCCTAACTCAGATGCTTACACAAAATCTAAGACTATTTATGATGTAATGACAGAAGCTGTTAAAAATGGTGGGGTTAAATTATTCCCTGGAGGACAATTCTCATCAGGTGATCAAACAAAACACAGATTCGCATTCTCAATCGGTTCAACAGCTGGATATTCACACAACTATATTGCTGAAGCTGAAAAGATTACAATCGACTTCCTTAACCCAACGTCAAAAAGAGTTATTAATGGACTTGGATTCGAAACTTCTAAATATGTTTCATTCTCAAATGTAGGTTCAAACAGATCAGGTGTTGTTACAATTAAAGCTGTTGCAGATGGTACAGCAACTGTTTCAACAAGTGCAGTAGATTTCAATACAATCAAACCATTATTTACATTCGGGGATAAAAACAATGGAATCTATGTGGCAGATATCACAACAGCTGTAAACAGTGAAAAACAAACATATGATTTACCACAATATGCTATTATGTTCTCTACAAAAGATGACCAAACAAAATTTGTAGAAGGAATTGCATCTAAGAAGATTGATCTAGCAAAAGCTGTAATGATTACTTTCCCAAGTTTTGAGTCAGTTTCAACAGCTAACAAAAAATTATTTACAGATGCTCTAGATAAAATGGGGGCTGTATATTCAAATACAACAACTCAAGGTTCAAAAACTAATGCATTAACAGTTGTATTCCCTAATGCTTTAGAAACAGTTGTGCCAACTGCAAAACCTGCTGATGATAAAAAACCAGCAACAAATGGTGAAAAACCAGCTGCAGTAGTTGCTACAGCTGAAACACAACCAGCTCCAGCAGCAGGAAGCAAGGACACAGCACCTAAAACTGGTGGAAAAGACAAAGCAAAAGATGGGTCAAAAGACAAAAATAAAGATAATGCATCTGCACCAAAATTATCATTCTCAAAAGCATTCTACGAATCATTAGAAGCAAATGGCTTTTCAAAGAAAACTCTTTCAAAAACAGAATTCCTTGAAAAACAAGAATTAGTTTCAATTGCTACTCCAGGTAAATGAGAAGAATCTAATGCTAAGAATGTTATCTTTGCACAAGGTCCATCTATCATTGGAATTAAATCTAACTTTAAAAACGAAATTGCTACAAAAGCATTTGTTAAATGATTAGTAACAAGTACTCAAACATATGAAGATTTAGGAATTAATTCAAAAGGTAAAGATGATAAAGGAACACCTGCAACACCAAGAGACTTCGTTCAAAGTGCTATGAGTTACATCATGCCATATAATGGATTCCAAAATGTTGAAAATCCTCAATTTATGGGAGTTGGTAATAAAAAGAACGATTACCTAGAAGTTGCATTTAACTTATTTAAAGAAGCTGCAAATAACCCTGAAAAATATGTAATTTTTGAAGAACCAGGTTCATTAATTGCTGACTCATTCAGAGCAGGAATTGAAGGGGCTTGAGATGGATTACAAAAGACAATTTCAAACAACGAAGCAGCTCAAGACTTCAACTCATTCGTTAACAAAATTACAAGCAACATTAGTGCTAACAACAAATAATTAAATTGATCTAAAAAAGAAAATATAATTTGTTAGGTGTGCCTAATGAATTATATTTTTTGCTATTAATAATTAATTTAAAACTAAAAAAAGAATAGGAGAAATATGAGAATTAAATCAAAAAAATGATTAATGATGGGTTCAATTCTTCCAATTATTGGGTTTGCAACACCATTAATAGCTGTATCATGTGACTTTACACCAGTAAAAGAAGCTTACGCAAAAAATAGCAAAATTAATTACTCAAATGACAAAGAAATTAAGACATTTAATGTTAAATTTAATTCAGATTATGCATTTAAATTTAATGTAGATACAAATGCTCAAGGAAATCTTAAAACAGCAAAAATTGTTTCTAAAAAAATACTAGTTGGATCTGAGGTTATGGAATTTGGTGATGCCTTAGAAAAGCTTTCAGCAGATATTAATCAAGCTGTTACAAACGCATTTAATATTGAATATAGACCTGTTGAAAACTCTACATATATTATGCCAAGTGCGTCACAATTCTTTAACATACCAAAACAATTCAATGTAAATGTAGAAAATGCAGATGGTGAAAAAATTGTATTAAAATATGTCTTACAATCATTTGATCAATCATTTAGTGATTGAAATACAGGTCTTAAATTAGGGGTTAAAGGTCAAAATGATCAAAAAGCTGCTTTAAATTTAACAAAAATAAAAGCAATATCAAACTTTGTCTACATGCCTTTCATTAATAAAAACACAGAAGTTGTTGAATTATCATCTTCTATTACAAAAGAAAATGAAATGACAATTAACCCAGTGCTTTCTAAATATCAAACAGCCTTTAATAAAGAAAACTTTAAAGATTCTGGAATCGATTGAAGCAAAGTTGATTCATCACTTTACTTCGATGGACAAATTGTTAACACAGCAGATGGTGATACATTTACAGTACAAGCATCAGCTGATAAAACAATTGGAAACAATGTTGGTCCTATTGAGGCTGGAAGTTCACACATCATTAGATTAGCTGGAATAGATACACCAGAAAAAGCTGTTGGGAACAAGTCAGGATCAGTGACATCTGCTCCATTTGAATATGCTTTTGCATTAATGCCTACACATTTTGCTGAAGAATTATGAAAAACATATGGAGACCATGTTCGTGTAGCCTTCATCGATGGAAAAGATACATTTGGTAGATTAACTGCTGATGTATTCTTTGGAGATAATTATCAATATTCATACAACACAGAAGTTGTTAGAGCAGGATTTACTTTACCTCTTGCAAAAGGCACAGTAACAGTTAATAACTATAATTCATTGCCTAAATCATATGAAGCATTAATTTATCCAGAAATTGCTAAAGCTATGCATGAAGCAGTGGAAGCAAAAAGAGGATTTTTCCACTATTTTGAAACTCCAACAGATGTTTCAAGATTCATTTATCTAATTAAACCAAATACTTCATATGTTCCATTTGAACAAATTTATAACAAAATTGCTCAAGAAAATAAATAGTGAAAAAATATACTAATTATGAGGCTTGAAGAAAAATTGTACTAAAATATAATAGTATTATTATATTTCTAAAACCTTAATAATTACATATATCAAATAGAAAGGAATTCAATGAAACTAATTAATAAATTAATTTCATCTGTGAATGATAAAACAATCACAGTCAATGAAGAAGATTTAAAAAGAATTAAGAATTATGTTCATGAAATTGAACAAATTGATAAAGAATCAATACCTGCTATTGAATTAAAAAATCTTAACATTGACTTTGGTGAAACATTAGCTGTAGATAATGTTAGTTTTAAGATTCCAGAAGGTAAACTAGTAACATTGCTAGGACCTTCAGGATCAGGTAAGACAACAACTCTAAATGCTATTGCTGGTTTATTAACAGTAACCTCTGGAAAAATACTTTTCAAAGGAAAAGATGTTACTGATTTTACGCCACAAAAAAGAAAAATCGGGTTCGTGTTCCAAAACTATGCACTTTACCCACACATGAGTGTTTATGCAAATATTGCCTTTCCTCTAAAAAATGATGCTGATTGACAAAGAAGATTCTACTTATCACGTGAAAAAGCACGTAACGAAAAGAGAATTGTATACCTTAAAAAATTAGGGGCAACAGCTGAAGAAATTTCTTCATTAAGAGAAGCGTTCAATAACTGAATGGTTATTTCTGAAGAAACAGATCACAAACTTGCAGAATTATATGCAAAATTAGTTGATAAATACGAAAAGGCACATACAGAATACAAAATTACATTAGTACATGAAGATTCAGAAATCTCATTACTTACTAAGAACGTAATTAAAACTAACAAAAAAATTAAAACTGACTCTAAACAAAAAATTAATGCTATTAAAGAAAAATACAATTCTGATTTAGCAAACAATTTACTTCCAGCAGAATTAGTTAAAGCCGAAATTCTACAAGACGTTGATTCAATTTACAAACGCTACCAAAAGCTAGCTACAATTGAAGAAATGCAACAAAGAGTTAATGATATTCAAGAATTTGTAAGCAAATTACTAGTTGTTGACTTCAATAACCTTGTGTTAAAAGATAGAATTGCTATTGTTAAACTTGAAGAAAAAGCTCTAAAACTTCTTACAAGATACAAATTCATAATGAAACAAGAAGAAATCTTATCTAAATATGAAGTTTTAAAGCAAGAAACAAAAGCAAACTATTTACAAGCCAAAGCTGAATTCAAAGATATTCTAAAGAATAATGAAGAATACAAGAAATTAACAGAAGATGCTAAAAGACTTCCTGTTGTTGCTCGTGTATACTTCAAACAATTATCAAATGAATTAGATAAAAAGTATGAATTAGCAAAACTTTTAAACGAATTAAAACATTCAAACAATGAATTTTTAAATGAAGAAGAAAAAGCTCAAATTAAAGAATTATCTAAAGACGATATTTCATTAAAACAAGCAATTCACAATGAAGTTATGGAAGTAGCTTCACGTGTTGAAATTGTTCACATTCTTCAAAAGAAACCAACAAGACTTTCAGGGGGACAACAACAACGTGTTTCAATCGCTCGTGCTATTGTTAAGAAACCTGAAATCTTATTAATGGACGAACCTCTTTCAAACCTTGACGCTAAATTACGTATTTCAACACGTCAATGAATTAGAGAAATCCAACAATCACTAGGAATTACAACAGTGTTTGTTACTCACGACCAAGAAGAAGCTATGTCTATTTCTGACATCGTTATCTGTATGTCAATGGCTAAAGTTCAACAAATGGGTACACCACTTGAACTATACAACAAACCTAAAAACCAATTCGTTGCTAGATTCCTTGGTATGCCTGAAATGGGATTATTCGCTTCTGAAGTTGTTAATGGAAAATTAACAATGGCAGGTGTAGAATTACCACAAATCAAATTAGTTGGAAAAGATAACATTGCTTTAAATATTGGTGTTCGTTCTGAAGACTTTATTATTAAAGAAAAAGGTGATAACTATTCATTTAAAGGTAAAGTAGTTGTTCAAGAAAACTTCGGAAAAGAAAGTAAACTAGTTGTGGATGTTGAAGGTACAGGAAGAATTAACTTCTTACTTGACAACAACTATGAATTCCACATTGGTGATGAAATCTACTTTGATGTACCATTAAACAAATTACACATTTTTGATGCATCAAGTGAAGAAAGACTTCAATATGAAGTTGTTAAATAATAAAGCCCACTCTGTATTACAAAGAAAACTTCCATTTCTTTTTAGTTGATCAGTTAAAAAACAATCAACTAAAAAATCTACTTTATCACACTCAATATTAGATGAAAGAACTCCAGTTTGAAAACCACTTTTATTACTTTTACCTGGTTTGATTCTTTTACTAATGTTTACAATCACACCTATGTTCTTAAACTTAATTAGTTCATTCCAAGATAAGCAAAATAACCCTACTTTTGGAAACTATGTTAAAGTTTTTTCTGACCCACGTTTTGCAGTTGGGGTTAGAAACTCATTCATTTATGGTATGTTTGTTCTACCATTTGTAATGATTATTTCTTTAGTAATCTCTTCTGTTATAGCTAAGCTATACAGAAAATTTGCTAAGGGATTTTGACAAACAGTATTCTTTATGCCTTATGTAACTAATGGTGTTGCTGTCTCACTTGCATTTATCCAACTATTTGGTACATATGGATTATTAAACAAAATTTTAGGAACAAATGTTGCTTGATTAGAAACACAAGACCAATATACATTCAATGCTTTAATAGCAATGATTGTTAATGGTATTTGAAATGGTCTAGCATTCAATATTTTAATCTTCACAACAGCTATGCTAGGTGTTGATAAAAACCTATATCGTTCAGCTTCAATTGATGGTACAAATGGATTTAAACAATTCTTTACAATTACACTTCCATCAATTAAAAGTACAATTAACTTCCTAATTACATTAGGAATTATCGGAGGACTAAAAGTATTCCCACTTGCATTATTCGAAAATAAACCAGTTAATGCCTTTAACGCAGGGGGTGGATCACTTATGCTTTATGTTTACTTGCAAACACAAACAGGTGATTTCCAATTAGCTGGGGCTGCATCTATTTCACTTTTCATCATTGGAGTTACATTCTCATCAATGGTTAGAGGTGGATTCTTCATGGTGCAAACATCATTAAATAACTTAGGAGAAAGAAATGTTTGAGTTAAAGTTAAAGCTACGCAAGCACTTAATGCAAAAAAAGCTTCGTAAGAATCAGGAAAGAGTATCATCTCAAGTAACTGAAAAAAGCGTTGCTAAAGTTGTTACAACAACATCTCTTAAATTATTACTTTTAGTCTTATTTGGAATAGTAGTTCTATTCCCATTCTTCTACATGATTTCTATTTCATTCATGAATGATACTGAAGCTGGTTCATTAAAGAATGAATTTAGATTATTACCATCATTTTCTCAAGGGCTAACATACTACAGCAATACTGGGCTGCAATTAGCACCTTGAAGTGACGTGGTAGCTAATACATATAGCAGAGCTATGTCTTCAGGTTACTGAAGCGCTATGCTTTTAACATTCTTAAACGTATTAGTGTCAGTTACTCTTAAAGTATTTATTACTTTCTTAATGGGATACGCATTCTCATTACGTAACTGAAGAGGTAAAGGTGTGGTTTGATTCTTAGCCTTAGCCTTACTTGTTCTTCCTGAAGTAGCCTTATTATCTGGACAATATTTAGTTGTTTTAAAAACTGATATGGCTGTTAAATACTTTGGATTCCTATTTGCAGTTGCATTACCATTCACAGCAAGTATTTTCAATACTGTTATGTATAAAAATGCATTCGAAGCAATTCCTGGAAGAATTAAAGAAGTATCACTTGTTGATGGAGCCGGAGGAATTAAATACTTATTCAAAGTTGCTTTCCCAATGGTTATTCCTACAACATTAACAATTGTTATTCTTACAGCTCTAGCTTCATGAAACTCATACTTATGACCATCAATTGTTTCAACTATTTCATCTGCTAAACTTGATGTTGTTTCAGTATGACTATTCAAAGCTGGAATTAACCCTGATGACCCTGAATCTGGTGCAAACGTAATGCAAAACGTTAAGCTTGCAGCCAGCTTAATGGTTATCTTACCTATGTTTATTGTTTACTTAATCTTTAGAAAGAGAATCATGGCTGCTATTAGTAGACAAGGTTCAACAATCAAGGGATAATTATGAAAAACTACAAAAGAAAAGTTATTACATGAACTGTTATTGCAGTATTGTCATTAATTGCTATTATTGCCTTATCAGTCTTAATTTCACAAATTCAACCAATTTTAGATTTAGGTCAAAGAGTTATCTTGGATAATCAAATTATTGATTCATATCAATACATTAAAGCATATTCAATAGGAGGATTAGCATTTGCTTGTTTATTATTTGTCATGGGTTCAGTTATTGCGTACTCAGGAATTAAATCATTAAACTACGTGCAAATGTTTTACTAATATGAAAATTAAATTTAAAAAATTACCATTAATTTTAGGTACAGTTACAGCAGCTGGTTTAATACCTTTTAGTGCTGTATCATGTATGTATGATGATAATCCAACTATTATATACTCTAAGAAATTTATTAGCGATAATGGATTCAGTGTTAAAAAACACATTGCTTCAGCTGAAAAACCTAATTTAGTTGAATTTGAAAATAATTTATTTAATGGTAGATTATTAACTTATACATTTGTAAACTTTAAAATTAATCCACAATCAATAGTAGAAGTAAACAATGACAGATATAAGGTAACAATTAAAGATGTCTTCACAGTAAACTATAAAACAAATGAAATTACTGCAGATCCAAAGAAAATTGAAAAAATTCCTGGTGTAGATAATCAAAAGAAAATTGAACAAGAAATCATTCAACTTAATGAACAACTTAAGCAATATATAGCCAGTGCGAAAGACGTAACATTCTATCCTAATATTCCATCTGAATACAGAACACTTAAAGGTTTAATTGAAGCTGCCGAAATGCCAAGAGATGTATTTAACTCAATTAAGTTTCTTGAATATGACGATGATGGAAAAGTTGTTATTGATAAAGACACTAAAAAACCACGTGAAGACTCAGATGCTAAGAAGGTTGTAGCTAAATTAGTTATAGCACTTAAAGGGTTAAGAGAATATACATATCTTGACCAAGAACAATTCTCAAAACAAATTGTAACTGAAGCAGATGCAAAAGCTGTAGTTGACAATTTCTTAAAAGACACACCATTTTATGCTACATATTTAAATAGTTTAAATAACCCTGAAACAGCAATTTTCAAATGAGATCAAGCAAACATGAAGGGAACATTTAACTTCCAAAAGGTAGTTAAATACTATAACTCAATTCCTGCAGCTGATTTTCAAAAATTCCAACTCAAATTCTTCAATTCTTTAGAAAATCTTAAATTTAAAGAAGTGAATAAAAATCCTATTCAATATTTCAAAGATATTTATGGGATTATGAAAACAGCATTTATTAACTATGCTGTTAAATTAGATGCAAAAGAAAGCAATGGTATTTCATTAGGATTTGCGCCGGAATATTTAATTTATGGTGTAAACGTTGATACTGGTCAATCATCATTAAAATACACTGTCTTTAATCCTGTACTTAATGATGATCGTGAAGCTATTGCTACAAAAACTCATTTAACTCAAGAACAACAAGCAAGTTTCTTATCAGATCCTTATCTATACTTCTGAACACACGCTACTCAGTTATACTTATACAGTATGAATAGCATTGAAATCGAAATTTTCGGTCTTCAAGAACAAATTAATGAAATTAAAGCTGGAAAAGCATCTGGAGATATAGCTTCATTAGAAGAACAATTAGCAACTCAAAGAGAAATGCTTGCTCCTTATAAACCACTTCTTGAAGAAATTGAAAAAGGTTCACAAAAAGCTGTTGAATTAATAGCTCAAATTAAAGAAAATGAAGGTGAAGCTGGAAAAGAAACTGAAGTAGCTAAATTAAAAGAAGAATTAAACCAACAATTAGTTGCAATTAAAGGAAATTCTGACATTAAGCAAGGAACAATTACTGGTGGGTTGTTAGACAATGAACTTATTAAAGACGATATTTTAAGAGTATTTAAAATATTAAATGGTGAAGTTTCTCATTCAGTTACAACAATTTCATCACTTGCTGCATTATATTCTGAAACATTATTTGGAAATGGTTTATACAACATCCAATTAGTTAAAGGAAGCACAAAGGCAATTAATACCAAAATTGCTGAATTACAACCACAAGTTGATGCTTTAAATGCAAAAATTAAAGCTGAAACTGATGGAACAAAGAAAGCAGAATTAGAAAAACAATTAAGCTCATTACAAGCTCAATTACAACCATATGCTGATTTCGCAAAATCATTCTACTGAATCGAATTTAAAGATGCAGAAGGTAAGAAATATTTCTTTGATGTATATAAAAACTATTTATCATATCAACCTAATTTAGAAGCAAACTTCCTTCCCGAATACACAAACGATCTTGCTCAATACAATATCGACAATGCATTTAGTCAAACATTACCAGAAGGATATGTAATTGACTCAGCATATAATACAGTTTCATATTTTGGAACTCCTGCAACAAATAACTAGGAATAATTAAAGCACACTCTAATCATATGAGTGTGTTTTTAATATAAAAAATCACACCTCAGTGTGACTATCCAGCATATGGAGCAAACAGAATTAGTGAAATAATAATGTTTACTACAATAATAATAAAGAGTGAAACTTTCTTTTTGGCCATAATATATGATCCTAGAATCCCTAATGGAACATATATCTTAAGTAAAATGTTTTTATAACCAGTAAAGTAGTTATTTTCACTTATTCCTGCATATCCTTTAGTTGATGAATTAAAGTAGTATTCAGGTACTAAAATAGAAATTAGAAGTGAAAGAGCCAGTGAAATCATAATTCCGGCTACAATAGGCTTCATAACAATAAGCATATTTGCTACAAAGCTATTGGTTTTAAATTTCTTAACATACTTCATGGTTATAACCATAACTGCAATGGCAGGAAGGCAAAAGACTAAATAAGTAGCAAACATAGCTAAATATCCTCATCAAGCACCATTAGCAACGACATAACCAGTAAAGAAAGCAAACTTAGTTGAAACAACCCCAGGAGTAGTATTAGCTACTGTAAAAATATTATTAATAGCAGCTTCATCTAATTTATCAACTCCAAAAGTTGAATGCATCAAGTTTCATAATCATTGGAAAATAGGCATAAAGACTTGCCCGCCACCAAATACAGAAAGTGATATAAAGACAATTAAAGGAATGCAAACTAAAAATCCAATGATTGGCATTATTTATCCTCCTTACTTTGAACATCTTGACATTGCATATTGTTTTCGAGATCAGCTTCCTCTAATTCTTCTTTAGAGATCTCACAAATTTTATTTTGTTCAAGTGCTTGTTGTTTAGGCGAACTTAATTGTCTTTTCTTTCTAGTTGCTAAATATCAAATACTATAAATACCAATTACCACTACAATGGCAACTACTGGTAAATTATATGGTGCAGGTATAAATAATGAATATCCTGCTGAGAAAAGAAAAATAATTATTCATAAAGGAGTAGCCATAGTTTTATGCGCTTGTTTAGCATATCTAATTCCAAAATTGATTAGAAATGCAATAATAGCTACTAATACTCCAACTGAAACTATTTTTAAATAATTTGCTGGTAAATACTTAGTTAGCACTACTAAGAAGACAAAAGCTAAAAGTACATGCGGTAAGATAGCAACTAAAGTTAAAATAGTTCCTTTAACCTTACCAAGTAAGGTGATTGCGATATAAGATAAGGTTTGAATTACAGAAGCACCAGGTAACATATTGGTAACTATAACAATATCATCAAATTCTTCTTCTGTCAGTCATTTCTTCTTTCCAACTGCTTCCCGTTGAATAACAGGCATAAGGGCATTTCCACCACCAAAACCAATGATAGTGACCTTGAGGATGAAAAGAAAGACTTCTCAAAAGCTAGCTTTGCTAGCAACTTTTGTTTTAGCTGTTTTCATAATATCCTTTCTATTGTATTCTACCATGTGATAAGCAATCTGGGTTTTCTTTTTGTAGTTATTAGCAAGTTATAAAGGAAAAATTTTAGTTTTTCTAACAGATAAAATTAACTTTTTTGCTTCAAGAAATTAAAATAAGCTTATTAAAGCAATTATGCAAAGTTCCTTTATTCCTATGAGATACAGCTAAAAGTCAAAATATGGAAAAAATGTGGAACAAATATTTTTTTCCATGGTTTGGGCTAGATGTGTGTTATAATAAACCCATGAAAAAAGAAAGAAACGTGATTACAACTAATATTATTATCACCTTCATCCGTCGTCACTGACATATTATGATGAATGTGTTTTAGTTGTATCTGTTTTTGGCTCATATAAATAACAGATTCAACCTAGAAATCTGTTATTGCTAAAGATAAACTATAGAGGAGCTTTTAGTAAAAGTAAATATTTTAGCAGGCATGCGATGATAAATATTGAAAGGATATAAAAGCCGAAGCATTGATGGTGGCAACCTAGATGCTGGTAGAAAAGCATAAAAGATTTCTACTCTTTGTTTAAGAACATTGGTGCTATAGATTTACAAATTCCAGGGATAAAAAATAATTTTTTGCTATGGGTTTTGTAGGTTTGTAGCCTACAAAACTTTCTTTTTCATATTTATTAAGGAGAAAACATGGCAGCTAAACAATATAAAAAATATTCTGATGTACCAGCTCAATATCGCTGGGATCTTGAAGCTATACTTGAAGGACAAAGCTTAGAATCATGGATTGCACAATATAAAGAAATATTTCAAGCAAGAATAAAAAATAAAGATACAAAATACAATAACATAGATACATATTTACAAGATTTAATTGAATCAGAAAAGCAAACTATAATAAGTTATAAAATTGATAATTATTTGTCAAATAACCATAACATTAATATAGTTGATCCTAAATTTAAGCAGTTAATACAGGAATGAGAATTCTTAAATCAACAATTAGAAGAGGAATATGGTTCAGAAACAAATCGTTTCTTTGCCCACATTGAGCAAATGAAACAATGAAAAGAAGACCCAAGACTAGCTCTATATAAAAGAGAAATTGAAGACTTTATTGATCAATATTCTCACAAACTTAGCGACGAAGTTGAAGAATATATTATTAAGTCTTCTCTAGGAGAACCTGATCCTCACAATATTTTTTCAATCATAACAGACAGTGAACTTGATTATGGATATATCACACTTTCAGATAAGAAAAGAATGAAAATGAATCCAACTAATCGAGTAACATTTGCTAAATCAAATAATAAAGAAGTTAGAAAACAAGCTTACACTAACTATTGGGATGCTTATTATGCACATAGACAAGTGCTAGCTGAAACCCTTTATCAACAATTTAAAAGCATTGTGGTAGAGGCTAAAATTAGAAATTACCCTTCAGCAGTAGCAATGTTAACTAACTCAGATAAAGTAACGGATGCTATTTTACAAAAACTTTTTGATCAAGTAGCAACACGTAGTGCAATCTTTAAAAAATATACTCAAGCTTATAAAAAGTTCTATCAAGCTAAATTCAAGGAACCAATGCAAAAATGAGATGGTTCAAGAGAATTGGTTGATGTTAAGTCACAATATACTGTAGAAGAAGCTAAAGACATCGTAACGCAAGCTACTAAGCCTTTTGGCGCTGAATATCAAGCTCAAGTGGCTAAAGCCTTTAGTCAAAATTGAGTTGACTTTATGCCAGTGGACAATAAGCGCTCTGGTGCCTACAGTATTGGTGGAACTTATGGAATTGAGAAAAAATACATTTTAATGAACTTTGATGGTAGATTAGATAGTGTTGAAACCTTAGCTCATGAGCTTGGACACTCAATGCACTCATATTTCTCTTCTACTTATCAACCATTAGTTAAATCTCAATATCCAATCTTTTTAGCCGAAATTGCTTCAATCTTTAATGAATTAATGTTGTTTGATTATTTACTTAAAAATTCAAATGACGACAAATTAAAATTTAAAATACTAGGAAACATGATCTCAGGCTTCATTGGCACTGTATTACGCCAAGTTGAATGAGCTAATTATGAATACGACTTATATAATGCAATAGCTGCTGGAAATGCTTCTGGTAGTTATGAAACATTATCTGATATATACTTTAAAAATTCTTTAAAATATAAGAGTGATAAGAAAAAAACCTACAAATACGATGCTAAAGAAAATCTAAAAGCAATTTATGTACCACATTTCTACTATGGATTTTATGTTTACAAGTATGCCATAGGGCAATTAGTAGCTAACTACTTTTTTGCTAAATATCAAAAAGAGGGTACAAGTGCTTTAGAAAACTACATTAACAACTTTTTAAAGGCAGGATGTAAAGATTATCCAATTGAAATTTTAAAAAGTGTTGGTGTTAATTTAGAAAGCGAAGAATTCTATCAATTAGGTTTCGACTATGTATCCGACTTAATTGATCAATGAATTAAACTTGGAAATAAAATTTTCAAAGTCAAAAAATAGGAGGAGTACATGAAAAAAAGACCAATACTACTTTCTAGTTTGTTCTTAGTTCCAGGCCTTGGAATTCCAATGCTAGCTTCTAGCTGTAACGATCCGCAAGCAGACCAAAAGCCAAGCATTACAAATGACAAGCAACTAAAAGAAACACAAGAAAAAGTAGCCCAATACAATGCAATTGCAAATACAGCATGGGAACAATACAGTAAACTAGATGGTCAAAAATCAGCTTTACTTGCTTCATTACTAGAACAATCTAATTTGGTTAAAAATCAAGAAAGTAAGGTGCAATTACAACAAAGCGAAATTACAGCTTTCAATGCTCAAATTCAATATTACAAGCTTGCTCAAGAAGCTAAAAACTTTGCTACATTTAATAAAACTATTGTACAATTACCTAACGATGCCTTTAATAGTACAATTAAAGACTTATTAGAAGCTAAGAAAAACATTAAGTTTGAAATTGAATCTAATGGTAAAAAACTAACAGTTAGCTACAACATGGTTGAAGGTAAATTAAATAAAACAAAAGGTGCATTATCTGGCTTAGAAGACAAGTTAAGTAATAATGAAACTGCTATTGATAACTTAAAGATCAGTATTAAAGCTAATGAACGTGAATTAGAAAACGCCAAAGATGACGACCAAATTGCTAAAATTAAAGAAAATATTGCAAAAGCAAAAGCAGATGTTGAACAAAGAACCAATGTTGATGGACCTCAATTAGTAAAAAGCATTGCATCTACTAAAGCTGAACTTGCCTCTGTGCAAGGACTTTTAGCTCAAGTGCAAACTGCTTTATTAAAGGACTCATTAAATGGTAATGCTACAGCTTACCAAGCTAAAGTTACTGAATTAAAAGAAAAAATTAAAGCCCAAGAACAAGTTATTGTGCAAAGTAAAGAAGAGCTAAAGACTCAAGAAGCTAAATACAATAGTTTTAAAGCAACAATTGATCAAAAAATTGCAGCCTTAAATCCACAATTACAAGAATCTTATAACCAATTTACTACTACATTTGACATTCTTAAGAAACTTAATACTGATATTTATAACTATGACATAGAAGCTTTAGATAAAACTGGTCTTGATCCTGAACAAGGAAAAGGAACTTATTTAACTAAAGATCAATTACAAGCTATTATTAATCCAGATATCCAATTTAGTAACTCTCCAGTTGGAGATAAAATTGCTAAAGCTAGAGTTTTCCAAAATGCTTATAACTCAACTTTTGCTCTTTCTGCTTATCCAGCTGACTTCTCTGCCTCATACGGTTCAAGAGTTTCAACCTCAACTATTGATTCAACTACATTAAGCTTTATTTCAATTGAAACATTAGGAAGACCAAATATAGTTAAAGATATTAGTTATAAAATTGATTCTACTGGTGTAAATGAAGTTGTAAAGCAAGCTATTGTGTCACCTGAATTACAAAGATATAAACTAGAATTAGCTGATGCAATTTATGTTTATATTCCAACTACTGATGCAAGTGGAAAAACTTCTTATGAAACTAAAGTATTTGATAGTGATGATGCTGGACTTGCTCCAAAAGGAGATAATCCAGATGGTACATATTCAACCACAGTAGTTAAACGTAGTTCATCTAACCCACGTTCAATTAACTCAGATGAATTCATTCAAGCCCTAAGCAAAGCTGCAAAAATTTCATTCAGAATTAGACCTGGTCAATTCTGAGTTGATGCTAATGGACAAAGAACTCAATATCCAATTAAAGCTGAAGACTTCTTTTCTTCTATTGTTAGAACATTTATGAATGATGCATCATTTAGACGTTCACATGGAGGAAATAGCTATATTGATGCAGAAGCTAGAAAATTAATGACCACACCTGGAAAGACATTTTCAGCTGATGGTACATTCCCTAATGCATATCTATATAACTTATTTAACATTGATATTCATGCTATGCTAAATAAAGCTAATAGTGTGCAACAAGCACCTAACCCACAAAATGCTCAAATTATGGATGACCTTTTTGTGGTTAATAAAGTTGACTCTTCACCAGCACAATTTATTAACTTCTTAAATACTATTGCTACTGGTTATGATTTCGTGCCAGCTCCTTCAGCTTACATTAATCAAATGACTATTAATAATACTGAAAATATCTATGCACAAGAAGTAGGAATCAGAAACGATAAGAAAGCTTATGATGAAATCGTGCAAGCTGTTAAATCAGCTTCAGGACTAGCTCGTGAAACAGGAATTTACTGATATGGTATTAACCCTGAAACAACTTTATTTGCTGGTAAATACTATGGAAAACCTTATGATGCTGAAACTTTCTCATTATCTCAATACTTAAATCCATACTATTTTGATACCACCTATACAGGTTCAAAACAAACTATGTTGAAAATGACAACCAGTTATTTACAATCACCAATGGATCCAGAAGCTTACAAAGTAAGTTCATATAACAAATATATCTCTGGTGGTTTAGCAAACTATAGATTTAATGAGTTAACTCAAAATAACAAGTCTCTAGTACTTAAAGATCCTAAGGCTTATGGTTTATCATATGTTCAAGTGCTAGCAGCTGACTCATTAATGAAAGCTTTCATTTGAAACTTATTCCCTAAAGCATCTAATACACCTCACTTTAATGTAGCTTTTGCTTATGCAATGTATGGAACTTCACTAAAAGAATTAAGTAATGGAACTGCTAAAGGATTTATACCTTATACAACAGTTGGTCTTGGTGGAGAATTTAGAAATATTATTTCATCAGCCATTGCTTGAGCTTCATTTGCTGACCAATTAAGCATTGGTAACCCTTCATACCCATGAATTACAGCTCTTGCACCTGATGCTAATATTAAAACCAGTGATTCAGATAGCACCTTACCAAACAATAGTTTAAGACCTAACCACGATATTATTAATGGTACCTTTGTTATTGATGCTGCAACTGGGCAAAGAATTGTTTTTGATGCAACTGGAGAAACATTCTTAAAACCATCAGATACAAAAAACCTTAACGTAGCTGCACAAAATGCTTCAAAATCAGTAGCTTACAAACAAATGCAAGCTCGGATGAAAGCTTTACTTGATCAAGTTTATGAACAACACCCTGAAATTTCAGGACAACAAGTGCAAATGGAAATAATGTGAGCATATGGAAACATTAGTCCAGCTCAAAAATTAGCATACCAAAACTATGCTGCAGCAATTAATGAACTTGATCCTAGAATGCACTTTACAATTAGGGACTTCCCTACTGAAAACAAAAACGCTTTCTTTGATTACTGATTAAATGACACTACACCATTTTTAAGAGTTGGATGAGGATATGACTATAATGGAATTGGTTCAGGTCTAACAGCTTATGCTCAAGGATTAAACCTTAATGCAGTATTTGCAAACATTATAGTTAACCAAGAATATGCTAATAAGCTAAAAATTGGTTACCCACAACTTTACAAAGTAGCCCAAGCCTTTAATAAATTTATCCAAGCACCAGGCCACAAACTTTCAATTTCATTACAAGATATAGCTAATAATTTAACTTCAAGTGAAATATTAGATATTGAAAACTGACTTGGAACAAGCAAATATGTTAATGGACAAATTGTTCCCCTAGAAGCAAGTGAAATGAATGCTGATTACATTGGATACAATGATTTAAATGCTAAATTCTGACTTGAATATAACAATGATCCAAGTGTAACTAAAAAAGATTTACTTGATTTAGCTGTAGAAATTTCAAACATTACTGGAGCTGTTCCTGACATGTTTAATTTAACAGCTTCTAAATCACCTTTTGCTCCTGCATTAACTAATCCAAATTACATCATTCCAATTACCTTTAATGGATTTACTGATAATACTAACTACAGAGTAGCAAAACCAAAGAAATAGAAAGGAAACTATGTGAAAGTATATACTTAAACGGATAGGGTTTGCCATTATTACACTAGTAGCAATTACCTGTGTGGTTTACTTGCTAGTGGCGCAATTTTCTGACAACCCGTTTGCATTAAAAGCTATGCAAGCACAGCAATCTGCTGGTAGCTCTGGTAGCTCAACTGCTAAAGAATTAAGAGACTTGTATGATAAATCAGTTCAATATCACTTAATTCCAAACAACTTAAATTATGAACAAGTAAAAGATACTTGAATGACTATGAAGCTTAGTCCATTCATTCGTTTTGGCTACTGAATTCAAGATCTCTTTACTAATCGTGCTAACCCATTTGGGGTTCCATACGATCAAACTATTTTCCAACAAACTGATACAACAAGTATTTCACAATATTTCTTCAAATATCTTAAATACTCAATTATCATTACTCTTCCTGCCTTTGTAATTGCTGCTATCTTAGGAATTACTCTTGGAATTGTAGCTGGATATAGAAGAGGAAGCATATTTGATGCAGGAATTAACTTCTTTGCACTAGTCTTTATTGCCCTTCCTTCATTCGTTATTGCACCTATTTTAATCTCAATTCTATTCTCAGTTAATATCCCACCTCAATTCATTAACTTTAACAACCAAACAGATGTAGAAGCCTATGGTATAGGCAAAATGATTGCTTCCTGAATTCCACCTATTGCTATCATTGTATTAGGTTCTCTATCAGGATACATCACTTATACACGTAACCAAGTAATTACTGTATTAACTTCAAACTATATTTTGATTGCTAAATCAAAAGGACTATCAAAAAGAGAAATCTTCTTTAAATATGTTTTAAGAAACATTTCAATTCCGCTAGCTGCTATTCTTATTCCTTCATATATTGGACTACTTAGTGGTGGAATTGTTATTGAAACTTACTGAAATGTACCTGGTACTTCACAAGTTATTGCTCAAGCCTTCCCTAGAGGAGAAATCAACATTATTATGTTCTCAACTGTCTTCTTTACAACCTTGAGCTTATTTACAACAATTATTGTCGACGTATCATTTGCAATACTAGACCCTAGAATTAAATATACAGCTTCTTCTCCATACAGCTACACTAAATTTATGTTAGCCAGAAGAGAAAGAAATAAACAATTTAAAATGAATCAAATCGTAGCGAAAGGAGAAAATGAATAATGAATGCTAAAGAGTTCGAAAAGAAATACAATCTATCATTAAATCAACTTAGAACTAGCGTTACTCAGTTTGCTCCACGTGAAGAATCGCTACTTAACAATATTGCTGGAAAGCCAAAGAAATTACTAGTTGAAATCTTTAAACGTTTCTTTACTAGTTGAGTTTCAGTGCTCTCACTAATTGTCTTTATCGCAATATTAGTGCTTTCAATTGTGGTTACAGCTGCTGCTAAATATTCAGCTACTGTACCATTATCACAAACTGTACCAATCTATTTACCAGATGGTAAAATGTTGGAAACATCATCACCAAATGTACAAAATTTACCTCCACTCTTTTCACCTTGATATTCTTCGGAAAACATTCCTAACTTCTTTAAGATAACTCAAGAATGAGCAAGTAGTGAATACTACAGTGGAGTGTTATGAAATAGATTTATGTACTTTGGAGATGACAATATTAATAATGCTATTAAGATTGTACAAATTAATAGTGATACTCAAAGTATCTCGGTTAATGCTTATGCCTTCTTAAAAGCCCGTAACATTGCTATTGCCTTACAAAGTTCAGGTCTAGCTAAAGATGCCCCTGTAGACCAAGTTAATGCAATGATTGATAAAATTATTGCACTTAACCCTCAATTAAACTTATCAACTTACTTAGGAACAAATAAAGATGGAATCGATATTTGAACCTTATCATGAGTTGGAACATGACAAGCTATTAGACTTGCAATCATTGTTGCTACAATCCAAACTATTATTGGGGTAGCAATTGGAGCTTACTTAGGATTCCACGTTGGATCATGAATTGATACAGTTATCATGCGTCTAATTGATATCTTTGTAGCTCCTCCTACACTTATTTGATTATTAATCTTTGCTTCAACATTTGGAACTACTGATTTAACTTTAGGAGTTGCTTTAGTAGTTATTGGATGAGTTGGTTCTGTTGGAAGCACTAGAATGTTTATCATTACAGTTAAGGACCAAGAATACATCACTGCTTCTAAATCAGTTGGTGCTTCAAAAGCTAGATTAATTTACAAACATGCCTTACCTGCAATTATTGGAAAGATTTCAACTAGTTATGTTGCTTCTATCCCAGGTATTATTATGTCAGTATCATCACTTGCCTTCCTTGGTTTCTTCAAATCAGATCAAGCCAACCTTGGGGCAATTCTATCATCAGCAGCTGCGCAAGCCGGAGATAATGCCTTTATCTTAGTGCTACCTGCAATGATTCTATTATTAATTTCAATTTCACTTCACTTTGTGGCTTTAGGAGTACACGATGCTCTTGATCCAAAAGTTATTAAAACTAGATAGGAGAATTTATGGAACAAAAAGAAAGACTACTTACGGTAGAAAATTTAAAAGTCTCATTCAAATTGAGAAGAAATAAATTCATCACTATCGTACGTGGAGTAAATTTAGCTATTAATCGTGGAGAAATCATTGGGATTGTAGGAGAATCTGGTTCAGGAAAATCAGTTACTTCGAAAGCACTACTTAATATCAATGATAATGCCTTTACTACAGCTGATAAAATGGAAATTGATGGTATTGATTTACTAGAACATAAAAAAGATTCATTCTGAGAAAAAATTAGAGGACATAAAATTGGTTACATTCCTCAAGACCCTTTAACTTCACTTAACCCAACTAGAAAGATTGGAAAACAACTACTAGATGCGCTAAATAAAAACGAAGAATGAAAAGATAAACCAAATAATGAAAAGAAACTTTATTTAGTTAAACTACTAAAACAATTTGGAATCAGAAACGCTGAACAAGTTTTTGACATGTATCCTCATACCTTATCAGGAGGGATGAAACAACGGGTAGTTATTACTATGGTGGTCGCACTAAAACCAAGTTTAATTATTGCTGATGAACCAACTACTGCCCTAGATCCAACTGTGCAAGCCTCTGTGCTAGCGTTATTTGAACAAATTAGACAAGAATTTAAAATTACAATTATTTTAATTAGCCACAACATTTCAGTTGTTGCTAAATTCTGTGATTACATTTATGTAATGTATGCTGGAAAAATCGTGGAAAGAGGAAGTAAAAAAGATATCTTTACTGACCCAAGACACCCTTATACCTGAGCTTTAATTTCAGCTATCCCTGAAAATCGTGAAGATCGTTTATATTCAATTAATGGAACACCTCCTGACATGAATAACTTACCTCTTGGTGATGCGTTTGCCCCAAGAAATGAATATGCCTTAGAAATAGACTTTTTAAAGGAACCACCTTTATTTGAAGTTAGCCAAGATCACTATGCAGCCACATGATTATTACACCCAGATGCACCAAAAGTAACACTATCAAAAGAATTACAAGCTAGATTAGATAGCTTTAAGAAGGTATTTAATGAGTAATAAAAAGACAATCTTAGAAATAATTAACCTAAAGAAATATTTCGTTAATAAAAATGCAGTTAATAAAGCTGTAGACAATGTTTCTTTTGATGTTAAAGAAGGTGAAATCGTAGGACTGATTGGAGAATCAGGTTCAGGTAAAACAACTATTGGACGTTCATTATTAAGACTTTATGATGACTACAATGGATTTGTGCGTCTAGATGGCAAAATCATTTCAGGGAAAAGAATTTCACGTAAACGTAAAAAGTTTATGCACAAGAATATTCAAATGATCTTCCAAGATCCTATGGCTTCATTAAATGGACAAAATACCATTTATAGTATTTTAAAAGAACCTTTAATCGTTAATGGGATTATTAAAAACAAACGTAAAGACATTAGTAAAGACTGACGTAAAGTTAAGGGCAACTTTAGATTTACTTTTATTGAACATGCTTTACAATACCAATTAAAAAGCTTGTTAATTTCAAACAAATTACATGAACCTTTCATTGCAAAATGAGAAAACCTTGGAAATCAAATTACCTTTGATGTGCAAAATAATTTAGATGACCAATTTAACTCATATTTTGCTTACTTAGAAGAAAGAACTAAAATCAATTCAATTGTTATTAACAACTTATATAAAAACACTGAAGAATTACTAGCTTTATATGAAGCAAAACAAGCAGACTTTAGAGACAAGAAAATTGACTTTGATGAAGTTGAACTTGAAGAAGCTAGAAATAAATACAAACATGAAAAAGAACTATTTTGATTTACTCAACAATATTATGACCTTAAGGCCTTATACAATGAGCAAAAAGTAGTTTTTGATGAAGATAAAACTAATTACAAAGATACAGCTAAAATTTCTAAAACCTCAATTAAAAACTTTTTAGCTGAAGTTAAAAATGAATACCGTATGCATCGAAATGATGCTTTCTCAACCACATTTTTAGATTACTACTTCCATGAATATAAACTATATTTAATTAACCATCGTTTATATCAAGAGTTAAAAGCCAACTATTCAAAATTAAAGTTCCTTTCATTTGAAGAGTTACTAAAAATGTCAGATGAATTTAGAAAGTATTCTCAAGAATTCTATGCAACTAAATTAAATATTGATACTAGTTCTAAAGCTTCAATTAAACAACTTAAAAACATTGTTAAAGAAGAATATGACTTTAATCTAGATTCATATATTGAACAATCATTACAATTACAAAGACAACTTAAAACTCAATACAAAAAATCTAAACAAGCTATAAACAAAACTAAAGCTAAAATGTTTATAGAAGCCTTTAGATATGCTCCAGATTACTATGCTAGTCGTATGCAAGCTAAAGAACAATTAGCCCAAGCCCAAGCCTTATTTGATGCTGAAGCTAAAAAATACATTGTTTCATACCGTGAAAGAATTCAAAAGCTACAAGAACAAATTGCTCAAGCTAGTGCAATTGATAAAGACTTACGTGCGAGAGATAAAAAAGTCTTTGCACAATTTATGCAAAATAACGATAACTTCATGAAGTTCTTTGAAAAAGAAGTTATTGCTCCTTTATCAAAAGCTAAAAAGAATAGCAAAGATTACAAGAAATACCTACAACGTCAAATTGACCTTAAAGTTTATAAAACTAATGTAGAAGATAGATTAAATGGTATTGCTTCATTCAAAATTGAACAAAAATACCTTAACAAAAACCTTTACAGTGTTTACTTATTAATGGGAATTACTCGTAAGGATCAAAAATACAAGAAAATGGGTAAATTTGGTTCTTTACTAGTAAGCTTAGGTTTACCACTAAGAATGAGACGTATTTCAAATCTTTATACACAATCAATTATTTATAAAGCTTTAGAAGATGTTGGATTGCTTAAACAATTTGCTTATCGTTATCCACATGAATTCTCTGGTGGTCAAAGACAAAGAATTGTTATAGCTCGTGCCCTAATAACTGAACCAAAAATCATTGTAGCTGACGAACCAATTGCTTCACTTGATATTTCAATTCAAGCGCAAGTGGTTAACTTGCTAAAAGACTTATGTAAGAAGAAAAACATTGGTATGGTCTTTATTGCTCACGACCTTTCAATGATTGAATATATTGCTGATAGAGTGCAAATTATGCACCTTGGTAAAATTGTTGAATCAGGAAAAACTGAAGCAATTTATGCTAACCCAATTCACCCTTACACAATTAACTTATTTAAAGCTATACCAAAAATTTCAAATGCTAATGAAAAATTCAAAGATGTTAAATTTGAACTTTCTTACTTAGAAGAACAAATGTTCCCTAACATTGCAACTCAATTTGAAGTTGAAGATGGATTACACTATGTATATGGAACTCAAAGTCAAGTTGAAAAATGATTAGCAAAGAATAAACATGAATAAATATACCTATAAGATAGGGCTAAAACTTAAAAACGAGTTTACAAGCTTACGTTTTTACCTCATTAATTTAGTTTTCCTAGTGTTATATTTTGCAATAGTAATACCTTATTACATTGTTAATAAAGATAACTGAAACTATAATAAAGCCATTGATGCCTTTTCAGTTCCGGCCTTTATTACCTTCTTTATTGCAATTATTGCTCTAGTCCTTAAACTTGGCTTTTTAGAACGTACCTTTAAGAAAATGAAATTATCAATTGATAATATTCATGATGCTAAAGAACAAAAAGATCTCAAAAAGATGCCAAATGAAGAAAAACGTCTTTATTTAGAAAAGAAAAAGCTTGAAGGACAAAAAAGAGAGGATTATGCAGCTAGCCATCCCAAAACCAAATTCCCATTTGTTTTTGCCTCAGTACTGTATTTAATTCTTTCAATTGCATTTATTATTGTAATATATGCTTAAAACTAGTTAGCAACAGCAGTTGCTGACTTTTTATTTGCCCTTTTTAGGCTAGAAAATTTAGCATATGATACAATTAATTTATAACAAGTTAGCTTGAGATGGAAGGAAATATGCAAAAGGAAAAATTAGTACCAGCTATTAGGTTTAAAGGGTTTGATGAGGAATGAAAGGCAAATAGACTTAGTTCATATTTAAAGGAAGCGTGAAAATTAAGTATGTAGCGTATCTGCTACTTCAATAGTATTATACTACTTTCGCAATTTTTTTAATATTTTTTCTATTTTTTTCACTTTTTCCAGTTTTTTTCAATCAAGTTTTTTCATAGAAAAAACTACACGCGTGCGTACGCGCGCCCTTTTAAGGCAAGATAAGCACTGCATCAAACCACTTACCGTGGTGCAGTTTTTTATCTTGTAAATTACGTAGTAATTTATTTAAAGTATTTTTTATGTACTAAATCTGCATCAGCAAATTGAAATCTGATGCAAATCTGCATCACTTTAACAAAAAACATAAAACATATTACATAGTAATATGAATTTTTAAATTTTGTGCATCAAATCTGCATCACCACATTTTTTGCTAATAAAATAATGTACAGTATCCAGACTTCAGATTTCCGTACATTATTCTTAATTTTATAGCTTCATAGCCGTATAAAGCTTGTGGTCTTTTAATATGTTTTTTGCATTTAGCATATACAAAATGCTCTGTGTAGCAAGCACGTTTTATTCTATATCCATCTAAATTTCATATCCCTTTTTTATTGTTATCAATGTATTTTATAAATGCTCTAATATGTGCTTTTAACTCATTATTTTCACATTTAAGCTCGTCAAATTCAGCCATAAAAATGTTCATCAAACTATCACAATCTTGTAAAGTCTTGCATTCAAAAACATACTCGAATAAATCATATCATCGAGCATTAAAAGTTTTTGAGTATCAATTTTTAAAGAAATTTTTATATGGATTATTACTATGTTTTGAATAGCCTATAGCCTTTTTGGTCACAAATTTTAAGTGAAATAAATCTAAAACATAATTAGCTTTTATATTATTAGCTATATTTTTTATTCATTTTGCACCATCAGCTTTTAGAAATAATTCTGTTCCTTTACAAGTAAAATCCTCAATATTCTTTAATATATGATTTTGAAAATCATTAATCTTCTTACCATTAGTTTTTGAATTTTTTTCCTTTTCTTTATCACCTAAAAGCATCAACATTACAACACCATTTTTGCCTATTTTATTATTTCGTTTTGAATGAATTACAGCTTGTCTAAAACAATGCTTTCTCGAACTTATTTTAGAGTTCACACCATTATATGTATCATCTATTTCAATATCAATATCAGAGTTACAATCATTTAGTTTTTTTGATTTTATTTCATCAATTAATCTATTATTTTCTTCTTCTATATTTTTATCAATTCCAAGTAGTTTTATCCAATATTTAATATGATTAGCTGATATTCTTTTTCCATTAATGGACCCAATATTTTCACCATTTAAATACTTAAAGCATAAATCATTCATTAACTCATAATCATATTTATATTTCATTATCTGTTTCATAATATCATCGTGGTAATATGTAAATCTCTTTACTTTTCTATTTATCCTAGTTTCGTACATAGTAATATTTAAGGAAAATGTACCATACTTTGTGATAAACTTCTTTTGTTTTCTACGACATATATTTCACGTCGGGAATTTATGTTTTCTTATCTTTTCTCTGAATTCTTTTTCTTTATTATTTAATGTATCAACAAATTGCTGCATTTGTACTTGTGCAATATTAATTAGTTTTTTCATTATTTAATTATAAAAAAAGTCAAAAAAAATACAGCGAATAATTAGCTGTTCATAAATATATTAGCAATATTATAACACATAAAATTAAGTTATAGCTAAAAATATTTTTATATTTTTAAATTGCTTGCTTTTTCATTATCTTCAATAATTCCTTCATCACTGTTTAAAGTCCCACCATCTTCTATTAAGATATCATTATTTGGTAGCTCATATATTTTATGAGTTTCTTTTTCTTTGCTTATACTATTAAGTGCAATAAAAGTAAATTCATCTATATTTACAAATTCTAATGAGGTCATATCATCATTTACTTTTAATAAAGGTAAGGGATATTTTGCAATATCTTTATTAATTATTGTTTTAAATTGAGGTATCAACTTACCATATTGTGTTCTAATTCCATTTTGCTTAATATCATTATCAATGATATCGTATAGTTCACCAATTTCATATACATTATTATTTTCTTTATAGTCTTTAAACATATCATTTTCACCACTATTTTTTAAAATATATTTACCTAAATTAAAAAGTAGTGTGTTTTTATAAAATTCATATGCTTTTTCATCATTAATTTTATATGTATTTCTCTGTTTAATCATTTTTGAATACACTTTTAATTCATTATCAAAATCAATTTCTTGAATTGTAGCTTTTTGATTATTTATATTTAAAAATATATTTGATATTATCTCAAGCTGTTTTTCACTTTTTAAATCGTTTAATGAATTAAATTGTTTTTCTCTATAAATTTTATGAAACTTATCACTATCCATTATTTGGATATTAGCTGTATCAACTCAAGAATTCTTAGATAATTTATCATTTAAATCATCATCTTTAGTTATTTCTACTTCAAAAGGCAATTTTTTAAATGGTTCTTTAGCACCACGCACTTTTAAGTAATAAGTCTTTTTATTAATTTCGAAAATAATTAAAGGCCTATTGTTATGTCCGATAGGATGTGAATTAATAAGGTTACCTTCACTATCAAAAATAATAGTTTCATTATTTGAAACATAATCACTCTTAGAATTTGTTTTTGTTATTATTTTTAAAATATCTTTTTCAACCATAAAACCTCCTTTTATTATTATATTAAAATCAAGGAGTATTAAAAAATCTACTTTTTAAAAAGTAGATTTAAATCAACCGAGCGTCCTTTTGATAAATCACTATATAGCAAGTATGACCTCTTTCTTTACTATTTGTATTCATTTATCCAAGTGTCCCACTGCGGTGTACAATAGGCTTATCTTAATGCTTACTTTGTGGTGCATCTTCATTAAGATGTTACACCCGTACCCGTTCAACATCGTAATCAACAATGATTACATTAATATTGTAACATAGTTTTTTATATAGTCAAGTATTTTTTATAATATAAAATATTATTTTATAATATGGTTTAAAATTATTTTAGTACTTAAAAATAGAACATTTTTATATTATTTATCATATTTTATATTATGTTAGATTATAAGGTAATATAAAAAAATCTACTTTTTCAAGTAGATTTATTAGTAACAGGCCTATAAACAAACCACTATTTAGACAACTCAAGCCTGAATGTCTTTATCTAAATTGTATCCGTTTGCACTAGTGTTCCACCGCGGTGTACAATAGGCTTATCTTAATGCTTCCTCGTGGTGCATCTTCATTAAGATGTTACACCCGTACCCGTTTAATATCGTAATCAACAATGATTACATTAATATTGTAGCATAGTTTTCTATTTAGTCAAGTATTTTTTATAATATAAAATAATATTTTATATTATGTTTTAAATTTATTTTAGTACTAAAAAATGGAGTATATTTATATTATTTATCATATTTTATATTATGTTAAATTATAAGGTAATATAAAAAATCCACTAATTAAAGTGGATTTTTTATCATATGTGTACACCTATTGATAAATCACTATTTAGTTAGCCAGTCTACATATCCTTTACTAAATTGTATACATTTATCCTAGTTTAACCACCGCGGTGTACAATAGGCTTATCTTAACGCTTCCTTGTGGTGCATCTTCATTAAGATGTTACGCCCGTACCCGTTCAACATCGTAATCTATAATGATTACATTAATATTGTAACATAGTTTTTTATATAGTCAAGTATTTTTTATAATATAAAATAATATTTTATGATATGTTTTAAATTTATTTTAGTACTAAAAAATGGAGTATATTTATATTAAATATATTATTTTATAATATTTTATATTGTGATATAATATATATAGAAAGAAGAAAAATGGAAACAAAAGTACTTACTTATTTAAACAACAAAGGTGGTGTTTTAAAGACAACATTAGCTACTAACCACGCAGTTTATTTAGCACAACAAGGTTATAAGGTACTAATAATTGATACTGACGCACAAAACAATGTAGCTGAAACTTTTTACTTACCAGAAGCAAAATATTCTATTTGAGACATAATGTTTAATGATATTCCATATCAGCAAACCATAATTTCAAAAAACAACATTGATTTTATTACATCATCAATTGAGTTAGCTCAATTCGATGAAACATTATTATCATTAATGGAACAGAAAAAGAAATTTAAATTACCTAATGAAATAATAGATGAAATCATATCAAGCAAGAAATACGACTATATTATTATTGATACAAGCCCTAATTTAAGCAATTTACTATATTACACCTTATTAGGCTCACAATATTTAATAATACCCTTTAATCCAGATTTTAGTTCTATTAGTGGATTAACCAACGTTATAAACTTTATAAACAATGCTAAAAAAGAAAATCATAAGCTTGAAATATTATCATTAGTGCCTACAATAACAAATGCTCGAAGCGAAATAGAGGAAGATTTAATATTTCAATTAAAAGACCATTTTAAACTCTTGCCTATTTCACAACATCGAATTAAAAACTCACAATCACCAAGACGATATGTATTAATGTACAATCAACCTATTTTAGGATATAAAAAATACGCCAGCTACAAAAGCGTATTAATCAATTACTTTAAATCACTAAAAATTAAATAAAAGAGGAATTTAACAATGAAGATACTTGAATATATTCTAGGTTTTATTATTCTTTTTATCGTGCTAGGTATATTATCTAAATATGTTTTTATACCAATACTCGACAGTATGATTATCAAATAAGGAGAAAAAAATGAATTTAAAAGAAAGAGTTTCTAGTTATAGTGTAGAAGAAACTAAAGCAAACAACAATAATAGTTTAAAGAAAGCTATTTCTATCACCTTAAGCCAACAAGCTATTGATAAACTTGAATTTATCAAAATACAAAAAGGCAATATAATGAACCGCTCACAAATCATAGAGCTTTTAATTAAAGAATATAAAATATAGCAAGGCAACCCTTGCTATTATTTATTTGATTTACTTATATTACATCTTGCACACAATAATTGTGCATTATCTTTTGTCGTGGTTCCGCCCTTGCTTCAAGGATATATGTGGTCAACTTGTAAGTCTTCGTAATAAAAGTATTCCCTACAGTTATTACATTTAACAGCTTCTTTATTACCCATTAGTTCTTTTTGACTTTCATCAAATAACTCTCTTTTTATATTATCTGAAAACAATCTATTTTTATCTAAATTAATATTTTGTAAATAGCAATTTACAATATTTTCATAATAGTCTTTTTTGATAATAAAGCCAGCTTTCTTCAGTACTTTACTATAATAAACTATAAAATCATTTAGCTCAGTTCTTTTAGATTTTAAAATAGACTTACATTGTTTATTTTTCTTTAATGCTTTAGAAAAAATTTCAAACCATATATCTCTATCATCCGCCGGATTATTTAATATAGTTACCATTATATCAATAATCGGACTTAATTTGCTATTGTAGTCATCCTCTAGTTTAGTAACACTATCTTTATTTTCCTTGACGTAATCAAGTATCTTACTTAAATCTTTTTTACCTACTATTTTGCTAAGTACTCAGTATTCTTTAGCACCTCTTGATGCTTTATTACTTTCTTTAAATACTTTTCTTAAGCTCTTATCATCATTACATACTTGCTTTAATGTATTGATAAAAACACCATTATATAAACCATTAACTATTTCAAAATCACTTAAAGGTACACCCAAAGTATTTATTCTATAAAAGATATTTCTTTTATGTTCTTCATCACCACGACAAACAATGATATTTAATAAAGTATTATTAACTTTTTCTTGTAATCTAGGTTCTTCACTTCCATATTCTTTTCAATTCTTATTATTGTATTGAATATCATTTTGCTTGAAGTTTTTTATTGCCTCAATTCTTTGTTTACCATCTAATACTTCATAAACACCATTTTCATTTTCTCAAAAATAAAAGGCTGGTAAAGGAATATCATTTACAATACTATCAATAACCAAGGCTTGTTTATTAGCATCATATACAATTTCTCTCTGTATTGAAATATCAGAAATAATTTTTCCATCGTTAACTTTTGTAATAACTTCCTCAATACTCATTGCAATATTATTTTGTTCCATATTAATTGTCCTTTCTAACTAGTTTATTTTTAATAATTATTCTCATATAAACATCTTTACCATTAATTGATACATCTTTTTTTGTTCCTATTGTTTTTTCAGCATATCTACTTAAATCAATGATTTCAAACTGGTCTGGACAATATTTGTCTAAAAATGTTATCGGTACCCCTATATAGCCTTCGTAATCATAAGGTATTTCTTTAACTTTATTTACATTAATCGCATCATAGTTATCATATTTAGGATATTTTATTTCATTATATTTTTCAGTAAGCATTATCCTTTGGTGTCTAGGTTCAACATCAAGATTTGTAAATCATCCAATATTTCCAAAAGTTTTAAAGTTCCCGTCAGCTTGTTTAAATGTTTTAACATTTGTATACCCTAATCATAATTTATCTTCTTTTATATATTTAAATACTTCTTTATATGTAATAGCGTTTTGATTACCAATTATTAAAAAATTTAAATTGTATTCAATTATAGTTTCAATAAATTCTCTAAACAATGAAAAAGGTGGATTAGTTATAATTATTCCTTCCGGATGTTTTTTAGCAAATTCTTTTATGCTTTCTTGAAATGGTATTCCTTCATTAGTTTGAGGATTATAAGCGCTAAACGTTAAATTTAAATTTCATTCATCTTCTTTAGCTCTTAAAAATCTACTAAAACTAAACCCATCATTATATTGTTTAAGCAATTTTCCATTTTGAATGATTTTCTTTTCATCTTCACTTAAAAGGTAAAAATCAAAATCACAAGGACATAAAATGTTCTTGCCTTTAAGTTGTTCCTTATAATGATTTAATTCTTTTGCAATATCATCATATTGAGTATAAAACTCATCATTCTTCGCATTTTTTGCACTGTGCAAGTTTGAGTTGTTTGATTTATTTGCGACTAGCTCGCTAGTCTCTCTCTCTCTCTCTCTCTCTCTCTCTCTCTCTCTCATCTTATTAATCACTCTTCTTTTGCACCCTACTGAATTCTTGATATAATTATAATATGGACATTCAGCAGGGATTGGTATTATGTTGAGTGTCCTTTCTTTTATTATTAAAATTATACAAAAATAGCAAGGAAACCCTTGCTATTTCTATTTAACTTTATTTCGATATTTACGCACATAAATAAATCATCCCAATACTGAACTAGCACCCACCGCTAATAATGCAAGTGGAATACCAATAAATCACACGACGCGTTTAGCTATATTCTTTTCATTTTGCTTATCATTGATATTATTTGTTAAATTATCATTAATCCCTTGTGTTGTACGGTTCATTAATGTTACATAACCATCATTTTTAACATCACCTAAAGGATGAAGTTTAACAAATGCGCTTCGTATGATACCATCAGATTTTGAAACATTTCTAATAGCTTCATTAAGCTCATTAACATCTAAATTGTAATCAATATTGTATTTAATACCATATATTGCTTCAACATATTTACTTAAATCACTAATAAATTTTGATTTTAATGTTTCTAGGTCATTTTCGCTATATGCAAAGCTTGCACCTTTAATAACACTTAAATCCTTTATTTTAGAAATGTTATTTATTTCTATTTTTTTATCTAAATCATTAATAGGTTTTTTATCAGTTGTGTTACTAAATTCAAATGCTTTAGTACCTTGACTCCTATTGTTAACACCATAAATGCTAATTACGCCTTTATGTATTTTTCCATCACCAACTACAACATCTCTAATAGTTTTATTAATTTCGTCAATATCAAATGTGTAATCTTTATAAATTGTTAGCTTTTGTTTAGCTAAATATGCAATCACATCATTAATAAGCGTATTTCTTAGTAAATTCATACTATTAAAGCTATAAGAGTGTTCGTCTCAATTAGGTATATTATCTAAGTCAATAATATCTACTAAATCATCTTCAATTTCTTTATCAGTTGTATTACTAAATTCAAATGCTTTAGTTCCAGTAGATACATTATCTATTCCATAAATATTAATGTATCCACTATGTTCAACATTATCGCTTTTAACAACTTCTCTTAACGTTTTATTAATTTCATTTAAATTAAACTTATAATCCTTATTTTGAATTAAATAGTACTTTTCAAATAAGTAATTACTAATTGTGTTTATTAATTTATTTTTAAGCACTGAAAGCTTATTCTCATTGAATTTTAAGTTATCTAAACCAGTTAATTGATTTAAGTTAATTAATTCTTTTGCATTAGCATCAATATTAGTTAATATATTTATTGCTGTAGTATTTTTCAACATTGCATTTTTACCAATTAATGTTGCTTTAAAAGAACCTTTTCTTTTCAAAATACTTAACATTAAATCACTATTTATAGTAAAGTCAATATCATTAGGCACGCTGATATTATGTGCTTTTAATTGATTATTGATTTTTGTATATAGTTCAGTTAACATTTCAGCATTGCTTGCATTCTTTATTGTGACTTCATTTAATGCAATTTTACTTAAATCAATTTCTTTATCATAAATACTATGTGCAGTGTTATATACTTTTACTAATACACGCCCATTTTTGCCTTCTTTAGCAGTTAATTCTAAAGTAGAATATTTACTTCCGATACTGTCCTTATTTAAAAGTAATTCGACAAATTTTCTTTCATTAGCTACAGTATCTAAATTTTTAATTTCATAATCTACATCAAGAATTAGAGAATTGTAATAGGTTACAATTTTTTCTTTTATTAACTTCTTAATCTTTTCAACATCAGTTTCACCATTTAAATTTATTGTTAATTCACCAAAATTTCCAAAAATATTCTTAATATTTTGTTTCTTATCTTTTCCAAATTTACCAGTAATATCAACCATAAAAGTTGGACTACCAGCTAGTAAGTATTTATCTTGAAATTCCGGCTTTAAAACAACGCCTAGTTTAATGAAAGAATTGTTTTTTTCTTCTGTAGCAATCAGCTTGTCTCAATCATTAAAGTTAATAAATCATTTTTCTTTATTACTTAATATTTTATTGCTATATTCATCAGCGTTCATACTATTACTTAATTCATTTTGGAAATAATTAGCATTTCAATTTAAAGTGATAACAGTTTTATTCGCCCCATTAGTTTTTAATGGTATTGATATTGTTTCGCTACTGAGCTTGTGATTAATATTAAATGAATTTAGTTTTAAATGCAAAATAGCATTATTCTTATCATCAAATGTTACATTATCAATTTCTACATATTGACTACCTTTAAAATTATCAAAAAAGTAGTCTTTAATATCATTGAATTTTCACGTATCATTTGTTTTAAACTTTTCATTAAATTCTTCTTTAGTAAGGACGTTATATTTCTTTAGCAATGGTGTAATTGCAATATAAGCATTAAATTTTTCATTATTATAAATAGCATTCATAAACAATTTATAATATTCCATAACATCTTCATATTTTAAAGAAAATATAACATCATCTTTTAATTTATATTTATCTGAGATAAAGTTATACATCTCAGCACCAACTTTTGAATTTCAAAAGGGAATTAAATATCAATTTTGCACATTATCTGTAAATAAACTTTGTGGATTTGTTTTTTCATCTATGAGTACAAATTTAAAGTTCGAAATTGCATTTTTTCCGTCTTGAACAATTAGGTATAAACCACTTTCACTAAAATAATTATTTTCTGAACTTTGATTTATATCTGTTTCAAATTCAGTACCATATCCTAAAACATTGCTATCACTAAATATTTTAAAGATATGTACATCTTTTGTGTCTCCAATATACGACTTTAATCCACCTTTGCCTAGAACAACAGCTTCGGCAATAAATCCCGCATCTTTTAATTCCGGCTTAAATAATGTTTTTGCCCCATAAGGTAAAAAAGTTTGCTTGTAATAATTATAATCATTACTTCCTACACTGTACATATGCTCTCAAGAGGAGTAATATTCCTCATCAGTATATTCTTCATAATCATCATTTTGATTAAATCCCTTAGATGGTACTCAAATTATTTGTTTTTTAGTACCAGTTTTAACATCAATACTTGCATCATAAAGTTCATTAGGTATTTTGTGACCTTTTTCATCCTTAATTTCATTTCCATTTTCATCGATTTTGTATGGTGAAATCAAAACTTTTTGATGATAATTTTCATCTGGATTTCAAGCATATCACTTAAAATCTTCTTGAATACTTTTGGAATTAATTACAAGTATCTTTTCATATTGCTTAACTAAATTTTTATCCAAGTTACCTTGTCCATCATATGAATAAATTTCAATTCTATATTCATTTTTCTTATGTGAATTTTCTTCTGTTTTTGCTACTTCTTCTCCATTAGCATTTACAGTTTGCACACCGCTATCAAATACCCGTTCATTATCGTTAGCATTATTTCTATTATCCTTTAATTCTTCTTCAAAGTATTTGTTTAAAACATCAATTCTTTTACCATTGATTTTTAATACTTCATTTTCATTAACTGTTGTAAATGAAATTTTGAGTGGTGTATGTACTTCATATTTACCAAGATAACATTTCTTACCATTGCACTTAATTTCTTTATCACCAGCAACTCTTACTAGTTTATCATTAACTAATGCAGTTGTTCCGGTTTCAAAATCAACCCATTTACCTAAATCAATTGTTAATCTATTATCAACATTTTTTGACTTAAAGTATTCTGATGGGATAAAATCAACTTTTAAATTTTTATATATTAAATAATCTCCTCAAGGTGATGTTAAATATAAATTTATGTGAGTATTATCGGCAATACTTGTTTTTAAAGAAATAATTTTGTCTAAACTTAAATTCATTTCGGCAGATAACTTATTACGTATTGCAAGATTTACTTTTTTAATTTCTTCATTTAAATATTCACTATTAGCTTTTGTTGATTTTTCGTGTTCATTAGGCAATTCTGTGTAAATATCACCCCCAGTATCTGTTGTTACATTTACACCTTTTCTTCACTCACTTTTTAATTCACTAACAAAATTGTTATATTGTTGAGCTATTTTATCAGCATTATACTTATCAATTTCTAAATTAGGTTCTTCGTATTTAAAAGTAAATGATAACCCTGTGATATATCACTTAGTTTCGGTAGATGTATAAGTCTTTCTACTATTTACTTTAGCATACTGTATTTCTCAATTAGTATCAAGCTTAGTATCAGTATTTGATAATTTTCATAATTTTCATTTATCACTATTAATAAGTGCAGTTGTAGACCCAGAAAAAATTTTCTTCCCATTTGGATATAAAACAGTCACATCCCTACCTTGAATTAACTGTTCCATAAAATCTGGATGAATACTTAATTTACGTTTATAGTTTGTTTTCGTACTTCAAGAACCCAAACTTTCGGTGTTTACTATAAATTCGTTATCATCACGTAATTGCATTCCTTGATAAATATTATTTTCGCCAAATTTTAAATAAACAGTATCACCAATTGACTTAATTTCACTATTAGTTGACCAACTTCACTCGCAACTACCAATTGGTCGATTTAATAGTTTCTTTTGCATTTCAGACAATGCTCGTGAAACATCATATTCTCCAGTAGGTATATCATAGTTACTAAAGGCAGATACAAAACAAGGTACAGTACCAATTGTACTTGCGCCTAATAAAATTAGATTTTTAACTTTTTTATTCAAATATTTCATCATCAATTTCATCCTTTAAAATTTCGCTATCAAATTTTTGTTCAATATCATAATTTTGAAATGTATTGAGTGTTTCTTCTCTTGTTTCATCTAATTTTTTGCGTTTTGTTCATTCTTTTTCCCTTTCTTGTAACATTGCTTTTTTATGTGCATTAATTTTTTCTATATCAGCTTTAGAGATATTGTATCCGCATAAAGCTTCTAATATTAAATCCACTTTTTCGTTTAGAATTTTTACTTCATCTTCAACATTTTCTATTTCAGCAATAATATTGTGTTGAAAAGGGCTTAATGATGCATAAAAACTTTTTCTAAATGAATAAAATAAGTCAGATTTAATATCCTTAAGAACAATTTCTTTTTCATCATTAGCAAGCTGCATAGCTACCATATCACTTAAATATGCACTTAAAGAAACTTTTTGACCAGCTAGTTGCTTTTTAAGCTTATTTAGCCGTGCAACATCATCACCATTATAAAAACGTATTGTGGTCGCAATTCCAGTTTCTTTTTGTTTCTTTTCTTTTGCTCGCTTTTCAGCTTGTTTTACTTTAGCTAAATCCCTTTTGATTAATTGTTCAATTTTACTTTCTTTTTCATTCTGAGCTTCTTGTTCCTTTTGCGCAAGTTTACTCATTAATTCATCTTCATTTATCATATTTCCCCTTTCAACTAATTAATTAGTTTTTACCAAAATTACCTTGTTTAAATAAAATGCTCTTTTCAAAGTCGTTGTAAAATACTTCAGCTTTTATTTTTGAATACTCGTGCAGTGATGTTAAATTAGTTCCAATATCAGCTTTAGCTAAGAAAGTAGTAATCGAATTATTTAATCCGCCACTATTTTCATACAGTTTTTTAACAGCCTCTAAATCATTTTGTCTTAATCCAAAAAAGTAAGAATATTGAGAGTTCATCATAATAGCTTCTGCTTTCTTGCTTGCGTCCGCACTTGATAAGAAATCTGATGGATTTTGGGATGCAATTAGCATTCCAGCATTATATTTTCTAACAGTTTTAGTCATAAAGAATAATGCATCCATTGTATGTTTATTATCTTTAAATCGATGGAACTCATCAACAAGAATTGTTGTATTTACTTTTTTATCTAAGATAAAGTTATTAAATATCTTAGTTTGTAAATAAGAGATAAGCACAAACACAGCAACAGCTGATATTTCATCATCAGCAATATCTAATTTAGAAATATTAAAGACTATAAAGTCACTATCTAAATTCATATTTGTTTGGCCATTATAAATAAATTCATACTTACCATTATTTTCAAACAAGTATTCTAGTGTTTCAACAATATCAGCTAGCAATATTTGCTTGCTTGTAATGTTTTCGCCCTTAGGTAGTTTATATCTTTTCCCATATTGAATTAAATCACTCATTATAGGATATTTAAAATTACTAATTTCTTCAATCGTTTTAATCTTATAAACACCCATTTCTTCATATAATCCTTTAACTAGCTTTAATATCATCATAATTTGCGCAGTCTTTCACTCATCGCAAATTAGTTTAAAGTAAGCCTCTAGTCATTCAAGATGTTTATTAATTATTAGTTTTACCCCTAAAGCATCAACCTCATCTTCATCATAAAGTTGATATCTAATTTCAAGTGGATTTAACGTAGTATTTTTACCACTTCCAAGGTCAATAACTTCACCACCAAACTTTTCACATAATTTAACATATTCGCCTTGAATATCTAAAATATATACTCTATTGTTTTCAGCCAGTAATGAAAGAACTTCTTTTCCAAGAAAAGTAGATTTACCTTTTCCAGAACTTCCAAGCACAAAAGCGTTGTAATTGCTTCTTTTACTACTATTTTTATAAAATCTATTAATAATTAGTGGTTCGGCAGTATCATAAGTCAATGATGCAATATTAATATTTCCATCATTTACCATTGCGTTTTCGAACGCTCAACCGTGACTTAAATTGTAAGAACTCATTTCCATTTGTTCTTTAAGATTATTAGTAGTAATTAAACAAGCTTGTGAATATGCTTCAAATTGTTTAAAAGGTAAAGGATTTAAGTTTATTTTGCTTTTGCGTGCTTCTCTAAAGTTACTATTTTCAATTTCCTTTAATTCTTCTAATGAATTAGCTTTATTAATAACTAGAAATTGAACATCATAAAGTTTATTTTGATTAGTAATCAATTGATTTTGTAAATATTCAATTGCTTCAAGCTGTAATTCATTTGTCTTTTTAGCATATTTAGATTTAATCCCATTAATATTATCTTCAGTACGCTTTGTACCTTTATCTAGCATTATTGCTTGCATATCTTCATTAAATGGTACACATTGCACAACAACTTGAGAGTTATTGCTTAATAGTGGTAACATTCAATTGTTAGGCAGTTTTAATGGTAAATCACTCATTACTTGTATGCTGTAAAATAACTCATTTTTCTTAAAATAATTCTTTTTAAAAATCATTTCATCTACAGTAAGCAACTCATCTAAATAAATATGTTCATCGCCTTCTCAATTTTCAGATGAGAAATATTTCTCAATTGTTTCGTTATCAATATCAATATCTTCTTTATTAGCTAAAAATTTAAACAGTTTTTCCTTTTTTAGTATTTCATTTAATAGCCCCATTTTATCTAAAGCATCTGAAACGTTATTTAAACTTTTAAAAACGTTATTTTTATTTTTAGAATATAGAACCAAATAGTATTTATCTACTTCATAATTTGTATCAAGTATTTCAAAATCTTGCATTCTAGCATCATAATATTTTTTAAAGTTTTCTTTGACTTCTTCGCTTGCCTTAGCTAAAGAAATTTCTTTTTCTTTTCTATTCTTTTTAAGGCAATTAACATTATTAGAATAATCTTCTAAATCACGTAATCTTACAATGCTTATTTGAGTTTCACTTGCATCTAAAATATCTGTAAATTGTTTAATAAACATTTCAGCATCATTTTCATCTTCACTTCACGGATTATTACCGCTAAATGCAATTACACCCAAATATCTTTTTCCACCCTTGATGTTTTTAGTTTTAATATACATTTCATCTTCAATATCTTCGTACGGAAATAGATTAAAAGTTGTATTACCTTTCGTGCTATTTTTTGTATATTTTTTACTTGAAAATAAGTACATTAAGGCTCTAAAACCTAGCACGTATGTTCTACAGTTATATTTTCTATTCTTAATAAGCAAAAAGCTAAATGAAATCATAAAAAATATTGTTAATATTAATTTAAATATTTCATTTACACTTGATGGTAAAATAGTAAATCCTAGAACAAACGAAAGAACAGCTAGCGCCATAGCAACAGCAAAATCCCCAAGATTAAAATCTCTTCAAATTAAAAGTTTATTTTTATTATTACCTTTTGGTTGTAGCATTTTTTATTCCTCGATTTCATTTCTATTTTTTGTTCATTTGCTATTACTTTTTCCATCATAGTAATCACTAGCAGTTTTTAGCCCTTGTTTCGTTCTTGCTTCTCTTGCTTGTTTTCAGTGGTTTAATTTACCTTTAATTCCGTGGCTATGTTTTGTATCAAAATTATTTAAGTTTCTACTTGTATCATCTAAATTGTTTTGTGCATCAGCATATCCATCCAAATCTCCGGTTTTCTTATACATTTTGCTTTCAAGCTTATTAGCTTTTAATTCTTGTCTTAAGCTATTTCTTCTTTCGCTAAATACTTGCTTATTAGCTTTTGCATCCGCACGCTCTTGTTTCGCACCTTCGTGCAATTTGCGAATACGTTCTCTAGCTTCACTACCAGATATTTTTCCAGCTCTTTGAAGTCCTTTAATATTCTTACGTTGACGATATACAGATAATCCATTTGAACCGTGTGTTGCAGCTTTAGCCATTACGGCTGCACCAGCTGCGCCAGCAATACCAGCCTTAGTCATCATACCAAGCGCTCTACCACCAGTCACAATAGATTTCATATCTTGCATTCCTTCTTTAACACTTGCACTTTCGCCAATAAAGTTAGCTACTTCAGAACCAAAGTTTTGCATTGCTAAAGCACCACCAACATAAAGCGCAACAGATAAAAGTATTCTTAATAAAAAGTTAATATTATCTATAGCATTAATGTAACTACCAGCGCGTGAAACGAATTGCACATAAATCTGTATTCCAATAAAGAATGCTAAAATTGCAAGTTGCTTTCCAATATATTGCGTACGTCATATCTTTAAGCGCTTACCATCATCGCAAATTGCGGCAGATATAACAAAAGGTGATATCATAAATAATCAAAACATTTGTAGTACTTTACCAACCACTAGCATTATCCCCATAATAAGGCAATAAATTGTTCCAAGTGAAATCATTGCACCAGTAACAATAACCATTGCACCTTCACCTCAATTTAACTTATCATAGTATGTTCTCGGTATTACATATTCCCCTTCGCTAAAATTAGAACCTCATTTATTTCATTCTTCAAATGAAATTCTATTAGCTAATGCTTTTTTATCATATAAAGAACTTCAAATTGTATCGGACAATGTAGTAGAACCACCTTCTCCTAAAATTACTCCAACAATTAATGAAATAATCATATTAGCAACAAAAATTATAATCGGTATACCTATTAGATATAATGTACCAACAGCACTTCTTTTTATTGCTATTTTTACATAATTATCACTATCATCCATTTTTGCATAGTGCATCCGTACAACACTAAACATAACCATAAATACTCATAATATCAATGAGACTACAATAAATCGAACAAACATAAATGGAACTTCAGCACCATTTATACCATCTTGTATTCTTACTCCAAAAAGGATATATTGTGGTAAATCAATCGCGATTAATTGATAAGCTTGTACTATTACTGAAATCAGCTTTAAAGGTAATGCAACAAAAATGGTTGATGAAGTACTAAAAACTGAATAGTATAGTCCACCAAACATTTTTATTACCTCCTAGAAATTAATTAAAGCGCTTGTTACTAGTTCAGCTTTTGACCCAGTTCCATTCATAAATGCATTTTGCATAATACCAGTAATTGCACCAGTTAATGCTCAAATGATTAAAATTGCAATAAATCCAATAAATACTCATTTAACTTTATCAAGTTGTTTTTTTCTTTCATTTTCATCTTCACTTTTAGCACCTTTATAGAATGCAATAGCACATATAATAGCCATTGCAAGTACAAATAAACCAGCTAAAGCTCCAAGTATAATATTTGCATATGTTTGCACTTGTTGTGCGATTTGTGAAATTCCAGTTGTAATAGTCTCACTGTTTCCACCTTCAAAAAATTTAATTAAATTATCGTTCATAAGAACCTCCGTTTATTTTTTTAGTGATGAAGTATATTCTTCATCTAAATTTAAGTTTTCGTTTTCTTTTAAAATATCTGTTGTGATATTTAAATCTCTTAATGTTTCATAATATTCATCATTAGAAACATCTTTAATAAGATTTAGTATATAAAGGCATTGAATATCATTAATATAAAGAAAATTTAAATCATCCCTTATATTTGAGTATTCAAAAGTCTCGGCATCATCTTGACTATTTTCTATATATTTTTCATACAAGATACTATTATAAGCATCATAGTTATCCATAAAGTCACCATAATTATCCTTAATATCTTCTATGGAATAATGATGGAATTTCGCATTCTCAGCATCTTGTAATGCATCTTTTAGTATTTCAATATCAAAGTTATTAAAATCCTTTAAATTTTTAATTCATTCTTTAGCATTACTTAATTCTTCAGAATTTAAGCTATCTTTATAATCATTTTCTAAATCATTTAAAGCATTTTGAATTAGGTTTTTACGTTCATTTAAAATATCATCTAAATAAGATTTAAGTGCTTCGATATCTTGATAATTTTCCATAATTACCTACATTTTCATTGATGATGTTTCTTCTTCATCTTCTTCTTGAGGTTTAATATTTTCTATAGCTTCATAATCTATGTTTTCGTTTCTTACATATTTACGTGTATTTTCTTCTTCATTATTTTCTTCGCTTTCTACAACATCTTGTTTTCTTGCTTCACGTACAGCTTTAGTTTCTAAACAAGTAATAGTATCAGCAACAACCTCTAATTGTTTTTGGTTATAACCACTTGCATTAGTAAAAACATTGCATTTAATCTTACCTTGTAACATAATTAATGCGCCTTTTTCTAAATTATTTACCACATACTCAGCGCTTTTGTTTCATAATGTAACCGGTATAAAGTTAGTGTTTCCTTTTGTATCCACAGCAATATCAATTTTTAGATATTGATTTCCTTTTGCAGTTTCTTGTAATTTGGGCTCATTTGAAATTCTTCCCATTAGTTTAATTTCGTTAATCATAATTTCCTCCATTTATATGTAATAATAACTTTTACATTTTTATTTATTAGTATTTTTGCTTTTATATAAATAAAAGCCCTACAACACACAATTTTTTGTATGTTATAAGGCTTATTAAATATTTTTCTTCATAAGCTCAGTTAAGAACTTATTTCTAATATCTCTATCTTCTAAAATGATTTTTTCTTTAGTTTTAATGTATGGTGATTTATATTTATTGTTTTGTTTCATAACCAAATAATTCAGTTGCATATTGATAAATATCTTTTTGCTTGCTTGCTAATGCTGTATCATTAGGCACGCTAGGCTTGCTTGCCCCAGTACTTTTTTCTAGTGCTGTTCAAATAAGTTGATATTTATCTTCTTTATTACTATTTTTGAATTGTTCGTTGAATGAAATCTTAAAAGCTAGTGAGCTTTTTGTTTCATCTTTTTCATCATACATTAAAGGAAGTGTAACGTTTTCAAATTGTTCTTTAGCTCATAAGTAGGTGTCTTGATAATCACTTGCTCGTGCATATTGCCCACCAGCAAATAATGTTAAATCATAATTCTTAAAAGTACCATCTTCACGTGGAATAGTAGTTCCTACTATCATTTTCGCTTGTAGATACTCAATTAATCTGTTGTGATATTTATTTAGAATTTTTTTGTTTTCTTCTTTTGCTAAATGTTGTTTAATAGTTTCATCTTCTTGCTTATTACTCATCATAATTAAGAAGTCTAAATAATCATTTAGCAATTGATATTGAAGCATTTGCATTTTAATATAACTTGAAGATATTAGGTTAAGATAAAGGTTCATATCATTGCCGTAAGTATAATTAGGATGGTTTGCCTCATTTACACCCATATTTAAGGATGTAAATGCTACCGACACATCATCAAAAATATTTGTACTATTTGTTAATAGTGGATATCCATTTATTAATACCTCTAAAGTGGTTGATGATTTATTTTTGCTAGGATAATTGTATCATCCACCATAAGGTGAAGTATATCCATTTTCATTTCATCAATTTTGTGCTAGTTCAACAGATGCTATTAATATTTTATTTGCATATTGATTTGTGGTTGAATAATAAGAAAATATATCTAAGTCCTTTATACTATTTACTAGAATATTTCAACTTTCAACTAGATATTGTTCAGTTGGCTTAACTATTTCTACCGCATATCTAGCACCATATTTTCTACTATCAAAATCTGTTTTTGTACTAGGATTTAAAATTTCTTTTAATTTTCCTAGTAACATTTTATATTGTTCACTAGTAGCATAGCTTCCATCTTGTTTTTTTACTAATTTTCCATTTTTAGTAAAATCAAGATTTCTAACATATTTAGAAATGAATGCAATGGATGGAATGTTTTGAGAAATCACTCCATCACCAGCAGTATTTACTTCAGCAATATATGTTCCAAGATTTAAATCTTGCTTTATCTTTTGTTCCATTCAGCTATTTTCTTCAGCCACAGCTTCATAGTCATATCTTCATTTTTCTCTATCTTGATAAGTCTTTCAAGTATCAGAATTATTTAGATAATAAGTTTTATCTTTATATGCAAATATATCACTTAATACTGGCGCTTCAATTTTGTCCCCACCTTTTTCTAAAGGTGGATTTTCTTTATTTTTATCTTTTTTTCCATCACCTTTAGGCTTATAAGTATCAAAACCTATTTTTCAAACAAATTCTTTATCACAAGACACAGCACTTAGTGGTGCTATAAGTGCACCACATAAGCTAAAAGCTAATAATCATTTTCTTTTCATAAACTTCCTTTATAACTAAATTTTATATCATTTTAAATTAAAGCCTTATAACATAATTGTGTGCTTATATAATTCCTAGTATAGAAATTGTTATTATTGCAATTAAGAATACTAAGAAAATTCCTAAGGCACTAAACAAAATAATTTGTGCCTTTTTATTTTTAGGATTAAAGAAATTACTTAATCCCTTTTGATTTTTTTCTCTATTTTGATTTTTAATAATCTTGTTTTCAGTAACATTTTCTGTTACTTCATTTTTCTTTTCTTCCATTTTTACCTCCATTAGTAAAATTCATCATATTGTGTGTTTTTATCACTTGTAGATGTAGTATTTTCTTCTTTGTCTTCAATCAAGATTTCAGTTTCATATACTTCATCTTCCAAGTTGCTTTCTTCATTTTCTACATTTGTAACATCATTTAAAGTTTCCATTTCCGTTTCAACAAATTTAACTTGCACTTTATTTTCATCATTTTCATTAGCAACATTTTCAATTGCTTCTGTTAATGTTTTTGTTTCGATAATATGAATTTCATCAGCAATTACTTGTTCCTTGTATTGCTTCTTTTCATTCTTATCAGTAAAAATTGTTTGATTTATGTGTCCAATAAGTTCGATAAATTTATTTTCTTTATAGAACTTTTCAAAATGTTCAGCAGTTTTACCAAATGCAGTTACAGTTATAAAGTCATATCCTTGCCCATATTCTTTTTTACATCTGATTTGAAATGTATAAACCATCACTTTATCACTAGTAATTTTTTTAACTGAATTTTTTGCAATTGACCCACTTAAAAATAATTTGTTCATATAATCTCCGTAATTTATAGTGAAGCTGAATGCTTTTCTTCACTTTTAGCTATTATTTTTTCAATATCAGATAAATGTTTAATTTCGAAATCTTCTTTTTTAAATTGACTTGTATTTACAACTATATAGGTATTTTCAACAGTAGTATTTATGAAATCTTTTATGGTTTCTATGCTATTCTCATCATAAAATGCACTATAGTTATCTTTATAATCTGAACCATATTTTGATTTAACAATTAACTCAAAATTTTTATCTATTAGTCCAAAAAAACCATTTGCATTGATAATATTAGGCTCCTCCAAACTAATATATTCACTTTGTACGTACCCTTTTTTGTGCAGTTCTACAGGTATATCTAAATCAGCATAAAATTCAAAATTATTTATAGTATCTTTATTAAATACTAATGTAACGATATCATTATCATTTTGCGTATTTTCATAGGAAATTTTAAATTCAAATTTATCGTCAACATATCCTAACCGATAAGCTTCTTGATAATTGCAAAGGCTTAGAAATTCATTTTCATCCCTAAATTTATTTGCTGCTTCAATATAATACTCAAAGTTCGTTTTTTTATCGATATCATTTCAATATTCATTGTGTAATATTTTTGCATTACAGCTCATATTATTCAAAAAAGCTTCATATTGCAATTTTGCTAAATCTTCTCTTTTTTGCATACATTTTGTCCTTTATCTTTTTTGAGTTTTTCCTTCTTTTAGTTCAATACATCTTTCTTGCATAATTTTTTCAAAATCCTTATGCATTGTTCCGCTAATTAGCTTTCTTGCTTTATTAAATTGATTACATCTTTCAGATTTTGAGTATTTTTCAAAATATCTTGAAATCTGTCCACAATAATAAGGTTCGAATTTTTTTGCGATAAAATTAATCGTCTCATTAGCAGCCTGTAATTTTGTTAAATCAACTTGATTAATAAATTCATTTATGTTTTCTTCTGTAGCAATTATTGGTGGAAGACCTATAATTTTACATAGCATTTCTTTTTCACTAGGGACATATCTTAAGTATTCGCTAGTATCTTTTGCACAATATTCATAGGCATAAAAATATTCATCTAGCACTTTAAATACATCAGCATCAGTATCATTTCTATTTTCTAATGCATCAATATATTTGTTAAATATTTCACTATTAAAATTAGTTTTCATATTATCTTTTTTGGCTTTGCCCTAGTTCGCTACGAATTTTTTGTGATGCATCATCAACTAAATAGTCATATCTAAGATAATCTTTAAATTCATCATAGCTTGCTCAATTATTATTTATTCTTGTTTCATAAACATCAAGTTCTACCACTTGTGGTTTATTTACTCCAGCACATAAACCTTGATATTGAAATGCAATATCTTCTCAGCCTACTACGTCTCAATTTTCATCTAATATCTTTTCGAAATGTTCCATATCTGTATATACCTTGTTATCATATTGATATCTAGCTACATAATTTTCGAAATCATCTTCGTCAGTAATTATTTCGTCTATTTGTTTTAGCTCACCAAGTGAATGCTTTTCAAATATTTCATCAAAATCATCTACAAGGTAAATTTTTTGTAACATCTCTAATTTCATCCCATTAGTAAATGCAATTTTCGAAAATACATTATCCATATTTTCTAATATATCTGCAAATTCCTCTTTTTCTTCGTTATCAAAAGTGTTGCTATATGCATCTATTTTGTTTTTTATGTAATCTAATTCTTCTGTCTTAAATCTCATATTTCTCCTATTTACTTCTTCTTTGGTATGCTTAATAAATTTTCAATATTTTTCTGATTTGGCTAACTTTTTCTTTGTAATCGTAACCATTATCTTGCATTAATTCATATGCACATAATAATAAAAACAATTTATTATCTATGCTTGAATTATCAGCAAACTTTCCAGCATACAACGAACAAAACTTCTCTTTTAATGCATTAGCTAATTTTTGCTCAACAGCAGCAATATGAATTAGTTCATTATCAAATTTATCAATATTTAAATGAGATTTATGCAATACTTCATTTATCTCTTGAAAATTATCGAACTCAGCATCTAATTCTAATTTTGCAAGCTTGTCTGAAAAAGTTAAACTACCATCTTCCATTGGCCGAGAAAACGAAACAAAAGCTATTTCTTCTACTGAGGTTATAGTTTCGTCTAATATTCCTCTTTCAATTAAAATAATAGAATTATTAAGTTCTGCAATCCCATAATTTAGTAATCTATTTTCTTTTCTAATGTTATTTTGAATAAAACTATTTAATCTAAGATAAATAACATCCATATCAAAGTATTCATCTTGTTTAATCCATTCAATTTGATTTTCAAGACCTTTTATGAATTCATCTCTTCTTTTTAAAACTTTTTCTTCAATATTATTCATCACTCTCCTTTATTGATTTTTGTATTCTTTTTGTATTTGTGTCCTTAAAAAACATATCTACTACTTCATCATCTGTTAAAAATGTTTCTCACTTTAATACATATCCATCAATTTCTTTTTCAACCTTACTTAAGAAAATAAACCCTTTATTATGTTCGAGTAATGTTTTTCTTAGTTCAGAATTAATCAATGAATTAAATGTAGCATTTATCCCTTTTTCGCGTAATCCTATATCTAGCTTTTCTTTCAAATCTTGAATTTCAAAAATATTATTTTCTAACAGTCAAGCTTTAAATTCATTTATTAATCTTCCATTATCAAGTAAATTTAGTTTATAGCTAGTTTCTTGCATTTTCATTTACACTCTTTCATTATCAATATCTATTCAGTATTGACGTGTATATTTAAAGAAATCAAATTTCAGTGTAGCTATATCCTTTAATTCTTTATTTAGCTTTTTATTGCTCATTAAATCAATAGAACTAAAGATAGAATTTCTAAATCTTGCAATATCTTTTTTTGTAATATCTTTAATTTCATAAACAGTCTTTTTATTAATTAATGATGCAAAGCTTATGCTATTAGTTGTAATTTCTAAAGCATCAAGCACATCATATCAATCTATATAACTTTTGACTTCTTTAACTACTTCTTGGTCAAATAATTCATTAAAGTCTTTAATAGTACACTTTAGCTTTAATCCCTTATGTTGTATATACCCCATATTAATCCTCCTTTATCATATTTACAAACATTCGTATAACTTGATATTCATCAATAACACTTAATTTCTCTAAGAATGCTTCGACATATAAGAAATCACTAATCTTAAGCTTCTTATATAGGTCTACATAGTCAAAATAAAACAAATATGCTGAACATAGCCCATTTTGTCTTAAGTCATCATCTACAAGAGCTTCAAAATCTACATATAAATACAAACTACTGATTTCACAAAAATTTTTAAAATCAGCTTTTAGTATTCCATTATTAAATTCATTAAGCTGTTTTAGGCTGACTATCATTTAGTATTTCCTTCAAAACATCAAGTACCTCTAAATACAATGTTTCAAAATTTATTACTTTATCTCAGATATCTAAACCTAGAAATTCCAAGTCATCAATAAATGCTCCATATAGTACATCATTAACTTTGCAATAAATCTTTAACATTTTTTGCATTAGAATAATTTCCGATTTTTTCTTTTCTAGTTCTAGTTGCATATTGTTTTGCAATTTACGAGCCATTAAATATCACAATGCATAGTAACTTCATTTATTATCTAGACCATTTACATCATCTTCAAAATTTCTAGATACATAAATTTTTTTATTTTCCAAATCAATTATTCCGCCATAGTTTTTAATATCTTCGTTAATTTTAATATCGTATCCTTTAGCTTCTAATTCTCTTTTAAACCCCACTAAAGCATCAACCTTAATATCTCTATCGATATATCTAAGTTTCTTGCCCGCAAGGTCTTGTGTAATGTTAATAACATCCTTTAAATTAATGAGTTCATAGAAAAATATTTTATTTTTCCCCTCATCTTCTAATGTATAAGTTCCAAGCGCTTGATATATATTTTTATCAGAAATGGAATTTATATAACTTGCTCAATTATTTTCTTCAATTTGGGCTTTAAAGAATATATAGCCCTGTTTTAGTGATAAATCCATTTTGCTTTTTGAATACAGATAAATCAATGTTCAAATATTAAAGACGTTGAATTGATATGAGATAAAAGTCAAAAAGGACATCAATTCTCTTCGATTTGAAAATATCTTTTCCGCATATTGCTTTACGGTGTCGATATATTCTTTTGTGTGTTCTCTTTTTTGTTCAATTTCCAAATCATCGTATCTACTTAAATTCAACATTTCTTCTTGCTCCTTCTAGTAGAAAACTTCAAGCACTGTGTTTGTATTTATTCAATAGTTCATCAATGTTTTCTTGTTCGATTTCATCTGCTACATTATGTAAACTAAAGGTTTCAAAATCAAATGCTTTTGTAATTAATTCATCTTTTACATAATCATTCTCATATGGAATTAAGTCCTTATGATATTCATAAAACATTTTAGGAGCCACCATTACTGGTTTATTACCCGCAGTAAAGATAATTACATTTTTTGTTTTCTTATTTTTTAATTCATCAACACTCATTAAATCCTTTTCTTGCTCAGATACATTTTCACTTTTTCCATTAGAATTTGTTGTAATCGATTTCCTTTTAATAATCTTTTTACCGAGCAGTTTAGAAATTGTTTCAAGTGTATTAATCGAATTAGTTTCTAAATAGTAAAGTAGTCTAGCCTGATTTTTAATCAATTCATCTGTTTTATCTCTACCACCATATTTAGCAAGCTGTTCAAAATCTTGAAGTACGATACAGAAAAATATTTTTCTAGAACGTGATATAGCCATTCAATTAGCAATATCAACATTAGGAAGTGAATTGAATTCTTCCAGCATAAATCTAAGTGGAGTTTTTAATTTCCCATTTGATGTTTCTTGTGTTATATCAATTGCATTTTGATATAGCTGAGTAACGAACAATGAAATAAGAAATCTCATTTTTGTTTTAGCATCATTGTATTTAATGTAAATAGCAAATGGTTGTTCACCTCTTAATAATTCCTTTACATCAAACGTATCATTACTTGTTAAACTTGAAATTTCCGGAGATGCAGCAAAAGGTGCGCATAAATCCGAAGCATTAAATAAAGCTGATGTTAATGTATCTTTATTAGTATTAAAATAAATTTCCCAGCTAGCATAAAGCTTCTTTCATTCATCGTTTTTGTATCTATATTTTTTAAGTTTTTCAACTCATTTTCCTTTTTTAAAATTATTTTCGCTAATAAATTGCATTACATTTGCAATTGAAAAGTCATTTAATTTAAAATTATCATCTTCAAGAGAGTACAATAGCATAAATTTAAGGACCAATTCAACGATATCAACACCTTTTCTTTCTCAAATATCATTTTCATTTTTGTTTTCAGATATAGACTTAGAAACAGCATTCATAACATCGCTTATACTTTCATATGCACGTGATATTTCATACTGTGTGATTTCATCTTTTGGCTTATTATGAACTTGTTCTCAAGCAAGTTTAAGCGGATTTCATTTAATAGATTTTCTAGTATCAACTAAATCAAATACCACAATTTTATATCCATTATTTTTAAGTATATTTCCACTACTTGCTAATATTTCACCTTTAGGGTCTGTGATAACTAAATTACTTTTAGACTTTACACTTGCAAGGTACTCAATATTAGGTAATAATATTTTTTGAGTTTTACCACTACCAGCTGTTCCTATTACAATTGCGTGAGTATCGTTATCATTAGCATAAAAGCTTCCTTTAATTTTTCCTAAAGCAAAACCATTTACGCCACCTTTAAAAGTTTTTCTAAATTTATTTCAATTTCCAGTTTTATTTTCTTCGTTATATAATCAGCCCTCAACTTCCTTATTATCCCTTGTTCTGTTTTTAAATTGTGGAAATAAAACAAGATAAATAAAGCAAGCAAGTGAACCAATCAGTGGAATTAATACATTTCAAACCCGATATATATACCACTTATCAACTGTCCAAATGATTTTTACGCCATTTCAAAAGTTAGTTTCCTTTAATACTCATTCCTTAACCACATTGCTTCCAACAACTATAACTTGTAAAATCACAAACATAGCAAAAGTTAGCAAAAATGGAGTAAGAACAAAACTTAAAAACAATTTTATTGTTAATCAAAATTTATCATTCTTAGCTAGCATTAGTTAAGTACTTCCTTTTTAAAGTTTTTTATTGCTTGTTGCTTTTTAATTCATAAAGCACGATTAGCTTCTCATTCTCACCTCTTTATAATTCAATCAATTTCACTTTTTCTTTTTTGAGGTACATAATAATCAATGTAATTTTTAGTTTCTAAAGCATCAATTGTTTTACAAATAATATTGCCTACTTGCGACATAAACTCATTATTTTCTTTTTCAATAAAAGAATTAACATAATTGTCTAAAAATTCAGATGGATACTCTTTATCCTCGATTTGATTAAGCGTATTCTTATAACTATCAACATAATGTTTAAACTCTTCATTATTGCTGATTAAGTAATTAAATATTTCGAATACATTTTGCTTATTAGCTTCACTTAAATTAGCGAATGTTTTATTATCCTTATTATTTAATTCAGCCTTAATCTCTTTAACCTTATTTAAACAAAGCAATTCATCATTTAACATTTTGAGTGAATTCTTTAATTCATTCTTGATTTCTTTTCTTTTATCTCAAATTTCCTTTTTGCTTTTTCTTATTTCATTAATTGAAATTTGATTTGAATTCATTGTTGCAATTGCTTGAACTTCAGCTTTAAACATTTTTTCAAACATAGTTAATGAATATTTATTAAATGCACCCTTAGGTCTATAAATAAATTTCCCGCCTTGTTCAATACTAGGCACTTTTTCTCAAAAACTTAAATGTATATGCGGATTACCGGTATTGCAATGTATAGCTCAGTAACCATCAATATTATTAGAAGATAAATTATTTTTTCTTAATAGCGTAGGTAATGTTTTATTTAAAGCATCATTTCAACTTTCTTTATTAATGAAGAAGTATTTTTCGCCATCACTACCTAAATTAATAATCATCTCTCATATATGTTGGTCTTTTGAAATGCTTTTGTAATTATCTTTTATATCTGTTATAGGAACATCATTAGGCTGCTCAAATAATTTATATGCGCCACTCTTATTGCTTTTTAGATTTTGCTTATTACGTGTGTTATATCAGTCTTTAAATGATAAATTAGATGATTTATACATATCTAATAGTTCAATTTGACTATTGTTATCTTGTATATACACAGCATCACTTCTAGTTACATAATCTATAAAAGTACCACTTGCATAAAAATCATAATCGTGTACTTCATTTTGCCCTTTAAGCAAACTTTTAGATAATCCTCATTTAGTGAATTCAAAAGATGTGTAATAATTATCCATTTATATCAAAGCCTATTTCTCTAGAAACAACTTTACCAATATTCACTGTTATGTTACTAAATGCAAAGTTATTATCTTTTTTAATAAGTACACTTATAAATTTAGTGATATCTGAATTGTTGTCTAATTCAAAATTAATAAAATTATTTTCAAAGGAGTAATTAATATTTTTAATATTAATATTAAGTTTTGATGCAATTTTTTTAAAAAACTTAACTATTTCAAAATGTCTTGATTTTTCATCAATATTTTTGCCTTCAATATTAATTGAGTTATTGTAAAAGTTAGAAACATTAAAATTTTGAAAATTTATTCAGACAAAGTTTTCTTCTTTTTTAGATATAACTTTCATAAACCACCTTCTATAACTATCAAATTACAACTAAACAAGCTTCAGGGCTTGAGCTAAAATAGTATTAAATTTATTTAATACTTAAGGATAATTTTCGTACTGTTAGAAACTTTTTAAAGCTAATATATTTATGAACAGCTGACTGTTCGCTGTTCTTCTTGTAAAATACTGTAATCCGGACTTGATAAATTTAACTATTTGGTTTTTGTGACTTTTTCAGTGAATTTTATTTTTGTGTTGTGATTTTTTATAAAAGTAACATCACCCGTTCTTTCGAAACCGAGTTCAGTTATATCCATCAGTCTTATGTAAGGAATATTCTAAATCACAACAGTGTTTACACAGTTGTTTATCAATATTAAATTCTTCATCATTTAACATTTTTTCTTCAAGTTCTTCTTTTGTATATGTTTCGAAAACAGGTTTATCTAATTTGTATGAATTTTTTTCAGTGCAAAAAACATCATTGAAATCACAATTCAATAAAACTTCAGAAATCAATTTAAGTTGTTTATATATTGTTACTCTACTAATTCCAAGAAATCTAAATGCTTTGTTAGGTAAGTCAACGTTTTCTAAATCTTTTTTACTACGTACTTTAACTAACATTTTTTGGAAAATTCATAATGTAATAAAATTCCCAGCAAATAATAAATTTCATTTAACATCATTATCAATTGAAATATATTTTTCACCATATTTTGCATATTGAATATCGTCATTAACTTTAAATTCTTTTTTAGCTTTCTTGATGATTAAATTATTTGCAACTAAATATTTTGTAGCACCTCAAAGTGTATTCAAACTAATTCCGTATTCTTCACTCATTTCTTTAAGTGAAATACATTCATTGTTTTCTTCTTTGTGTTTCATTAGCATTAAAACAAAAAAGTACATCTTTTTGTGAAAAAGCAAACTGAACTCTCTGTTAACACAAACTTTCATTCCTTTAAGTGTATTAATAGCTTTATCATTCATATTAACGTAATCTTTTGCATCAAATTTTGTGTTTTCCATAATTCACCTCACTTTTTCATTTACGCAAGGCTTAATTAAAAAGCCCTACTTCTTTTTCGAAGTAGAGCTACACACTCATTTTTCACGGTCCCTATTTAAATGTTGTAGTTAAAAGAAATGAACAACTAAGATATTCACAAAATGAGGTTTTATCAGTTTCTAAAGACTCTGGTGTAATAAACCAAATAAAATACCTTGGTAGGTCTTATGCTGGCAGCGATTTAAGAAATTATAAAATCTTAGAATTAAGCCATATTGTATATACAAAATCACCATTAAACGAAACTCCTTTTGGAATAATAAAAACTAACAACTATGAGCAAGGAATAGTTTCTACCTTATATGCAACTTATGAGCCAAGTAGTGCTTGTCATTCAAGCTTTGTAGAACATTATTTCTCTAAATATGATAGATTAAATAATTATCTTTACCCATTAGTTAATAAAGGCGCAAAAAATACACTACTAATAAGTGATGAAACAGCTTTAGGCGGGCGTGTTGTTTTTCCTTCTTTTGATGAACAGCAAGAAATCTCAGATTTATTAGATAATCTTGCTTTGCTTATTCATTCTCAAGAACTAAAACTGGAAAAACTGCAAACTATTAAACAATCATTATTAGACAAAATGTTTGCTTTATATGACCAAAAAGTGCCAGAAATAAGGTTTAAAGGGTTCAATGAGAAATGGAAAACGTATTACTTTAGTGAAATCATTTACCCTAGTGGTGAAAAAAATATTAATAATTTAATTTTAAAAAGCTATTCAGTATCTAATAAATATGGATTCATTAATCAGGAAGAACAGTTTAAATATGGTGGAATAGCTTTAGCTGCAGATAAATCCCGTTCAACAATAGTTGATTGTAATACATTCGCATATAATCCAGCTAGAATAGATGTTGGATCAATTGGCTATTGAGATAAAGATGAAAAAATCTTGATAAGTCCAATGTATGAAGTTTTCAAAACAAACAAAAATTTTGTAAATGATACTTTTTTAGTGAAATGATTTAAAACAGAAATTTTTAATTCTATAGTGCTTTCTAATCAAGAGGGAGGAGTAAGAACTTGTTTTAGCTTGCAAAAAATGCTATCCTCATATGCAACATTTCCAACTAGTGTATCTGAACAACAAAAAATAGGTCAATTCTTCTCAAGTCTAGACTCTATTATCCATTATCAAGAACAAAAACTCGAAAAGCTAAACAACATCAAGCAAGCTTTATTAGAAAAAATGTTTTGTTAAAATATGTAGTCTTATGGCTGCATTTTTTAATTTTGAAGCAAGAAAATTGCTATTACACATCGAAGTAATAAATTCATGATCCATTTGTCCTTTTTGCATGCTAAAAGCTGGCGATATGATAAAATTAATTTATTAATAAATTAATTTAAAAGGAGCACTATATGAATAAGCAAGAATTAGCAAATAGAATTTGAGCATCAGCTAACAATATGCGTTCAAAAATTGAAGCTAATGAATACAAGGATTACATCCTTGGATTTATCTTCTACAAATTCTTATCTGAACAAGAAGAAAAATACTTAATTTCTAAATATAACTGAAGCAAAGAAGACCTTAAATACTTAGGTGAAAATAAATATGACTTATCTTTGATTAATAACAAGGAAGAACTTGAAACATTATCAGAAGATGATCAAGCTATGATTGAAACTATTGTTGATATTCAATCAACACTTGGATACTACATTCAATATGATGATTTATTCTCAACTTGATTAAAAATGGGTAAAGACTTTGGAATTGATACAGTACATAGAGGACTAGCACGTTTTAACAGCAACATAGGTCCAAAACACAAGAAAGTATTTAATAAAATCTTTAATACACTTGAAACAGGACTTTCTAAACTAGGAGATAGTACTGGAGCACAAACTAAGGAAATTGCCTCAATTATTAACATAATTAAAGATATCCCAATGGATGATAAACAAGACTATGATGTACTTGGATTTATTTATGAATACCTAATTTCAATGTTTGCTGCTAATGCTGGTAAAAAGGCTGGTGAATTCTATACACCACATGAAGTTTCAGTATTAATGGCTGAAATTGTTTCTCACGTGCTTAGAAACAAAGAAACTATTAGTATTTATGACCCTACTTCAGGTTCAGGTTCTTTACTAATCAACATTGGTAAAAGTATGTCTAAATACATTGATAAGTCAAACATTAAATACTATGCTCAAGAGTTAAAAGATAGTACCTATAACTTAACTCGTATGAACCTTATCATGAGAGGTATTTTACCTAACAACATTGAAACAAGAAATGGTGATACTTTAAAAGAAGATTGACCATACTTCGATGAAAACAAAGTTTATGAACGTTTATATTTAGATGCAGTTGTTTCTAACCCTCCATATTCTCAACCATGAGATCCAGAAATGATGGAAAATGATCCAAGATTTGCTGAATATGGTATTGCTCCTAAATCTAAAGCTGACTATGCTTTCTTATTACACGATTTATACCACTTAAAGAGTGATGGGGTACTTACAATTGTTTTACCTCACGGAGTATTATTTAGAGGTGGAGAAGAAGAAAGAATTAGACGTAATTTAATTGAAAAAAACAATATTGATGCCATTATTGGGCTACCAGCTAATATCTTCTTTGGAACAGGTATTCCTACAATTGTTATGGTGCTTAGAAAAGATAGAGTTAATGATGATGTGCTCTTTATTGATGCATCTAAAAACTTTATTAAAGATGGTAAAAACAATAGATTGCAATCATCTGATATCAAAAAGATTGTTGACACTTATGTAGCAAGAGCTAATGTAGATAAATTCTCTCGTAAAGTTACAAGAGAAGAAATTAGACAAAATGATTTCAATCTTAACATTCCACGTTATGTAGACTCTAATGCTAAAGCAGAATCATGAGATATTTATGCTTCAATGTTTGGCGGAGTTCCAAACAGTGAATTAGAAGCATTCAATGATCTATGAAGTGCTTTCCCAACTCTTAAGGAAGAACTATTTGCACCAATTAATGATAAATATTCAGAACTTAAAAACAAAGACATTTATCAAGATATTTTTGCTAATAGAGAAGTTAAGGCTTATGAACAAGACTTTAAAGATTCTTTAAGTTCATTTGAAGCCTTCTTAAAGAAAGAACTAATTGATGGAATGATGCAAGTAAACATCCACCAAGAAGAAGACATTATTAGTAATCATCTAGCAGCTAGCTTACAAAATAAAAAATTAGTAGACTTCTATCAAGCTTACCAATTAATGGATGATGAATGAAAAGTTGTTTCTAATGATTTAGAAGTCATTCAAGCTGAAGGTTTTGATGTAATCAAAGCTATTAAACCTAAAATGGTTTCTAAGAAAGATAAAAACAATAATCCAATCGAAGTACAAGATGGTTACATGGGATACATTTTACCTTTTGAATTAATTCAAGAAGTTAAACTTCAAGACTTAAAACAACAACAAGTAGCTCTTGAACAAAAAGTACAAGACATTGATGCTAGAATTGAAGAATTAACTGGTGAAATCACTGAAGAAGATAAAGAAACTTACAGCAACTTATTTGCTGAAGATACAGGTAAATTAATTGATAAAGAGGTTAAATCAGTACTTAAAGAATTTAGCAAAGTAGCAAGCAATGATCCTGAAGGATTTGAGGCTAAAATTGTTGAAATTTCAACTCTAGGTGTAGAGAAAAAAGAAGTAGCAAAACAAAGCAAGGCACTAGCTGAGGAACTTGTAAAACAAACTATTGCTATTTATGATACTTTAAGCGATGCTGATGCTAGAGAATTAATTACTATTAAATGAGTAACTCCAGTAATTAAATCACTAGAAAGCTTACCTACAACTATTCTTGAAACTTATGCTGATAATCTTAAGAAACTTGGTGAAAAATACCAAAACACCTTAATGGATATTGAAAACGATATTAGAGAAGTTTCAAATACATTAATTTCATTAATTGATGAACTTGATGCTAATGAAGAAGACAAAAAAGGTTTAGAAGAATTCAAAAAATTATTATCAATGAATTAATAATAAGCATTTAGCCCTATGCCTAGGGCTAATTCTTTATATAATGAGGACGTTCCCAAAGAAAGGTAGATATGACTTTTGACTCAGAATTAAAATTTGAACGAGCACTAATTGAAAAACTAACCCAGAATGGGTGAGAAACTCAAGTACTCAAGAACAAAACAGAAGAAGAATTAATCCAAAACTGAGCAGATATCTTATACAAGAATAACCGTGATTCATATCGTTTAGGTAACTATCCGTTAACTAAAGGAGAAATGAATCAAATTCTAGAAAAAGTAAGATACGCTACTCCGTATCATATTAATAAGTTTGTTAATGGTAAAACTATTTCAATTATTCGTGATAATAAAGATGATCTTAATAACTATGGTAGAGAAATCAGCCTTAAAATTTATGATCGTGATGAAATTGCAGCTGGGATTTCAACTTATCAAATAGTTGAACAACCTATTTTTAGAATTGATAACCCACTTAAAAGCGATCGCAGAGGGGACTTATTACTGCTTATTAATGGAATGCCTTTAATTCATATTGAATTAAAACGTTCAGGAGTATCTCTTTCAGAAGCAACTAACCAAATTAAAAAATATAAAGCTGAACAATGCTTTACTGGTTTATTTAACATGGTACAAATTTTTGTGGCTATGACACCGGAAGAAATGGTTTACTTTGCTAACCCTGGAGATAGTGAATTTAATGAAAAATTCTTCTTCCATTATGCTGATATGAATAACGATGTAATTAATGATTGACGTAAATTATCAACCTTCTTTTTAAACATTCCAATGGCGCATGAGTTAATTGGATTTTATACAGTAGCTGAAAGTGATGGTAATGATCGCTCAACAGGAACGCTTAAAGTTATGCGTAGCTACCAAATTTATGCAGCTAGAGCAATTGCTGAACAAGTTAGAAAAATTAATCGTGAAGATAACTGAGGTAGAAAAGGGATTAAAGGTGGTTACATTTGACATACCACAGGGTCAGGAAAGACACTTACTTCCTTTAAAACAGCTCAATTAATTGCTAATTCAAAAGATGCAGATAAAGTTATTTTCCTAGTAGATAGAATTGAATTAAGTACTCAATCACTGAATGAATATCGTAACTTTGCAGAGGATCAAGAATCTGTGCAAGATACACATAATACTTATTCACTTATTTCAAAACTAAAATCTAATGCAGCTAGTGATAGCTTAATTGTAACTTCAATTCAAAAGATGAATCGGATTGATACTGAATATCGAACTGAGAAAGACTTAGAAATTATTAATAATAAACGCTTAGTCTTTATTGTAGATGAATGTCACCGGTCAACTTTTGGAGATATGTTTATCAAAATTAAGCAACTATTTAAAAATGCTATCTTCTTTGGATTTACCGGAACCCCAATTCAAGAAGAAAACATGAAGTCAAATAGTACTACAGTTGATATTTTTGGGGATGAGCTACACCGTTATACCATTGTAGATGGGATTAAAGATAAAAGTGTACTAGGATTTGATTACACACCTGTTATCACTCTAGATTATAAAGCAATTAGAAAGCAAATTGCTTTACGTGAAGCAAAAGCTAATAACGAAAGTGAAGTATTTAATAATCCAGATAAAGAAGGAGCTTTCTTATATTATAATGATCCTAAAAAATTCCCTAATGCTGGTTATATTGATTCGCTAGGCAAAAGAAAAACTGGACTAGAAGATTTAATACCAGAAGTGCAATATAAGCGCCCATGAGAAGAGGAAGCAACTAATTTAAAAACTCATAAAAATATGGTTGTTAGCGATATCTTAAAGAATTGAGAAGTGCTAAGTATGGGCAGAATTTATAGTGCCATTATGGCTGTAAGTTCTATTCCTGAAGCAATCATGTATTATCGTTTATTTAAGTTACGTATGCAAGAAAATCCGGATGGACCTCAATTAAAAATTACTTGTTTATTTGATCCTAATATCGATAACATTGATACTGAACGTTCATTATTTAAAGAAGATGGAAAAGCTGAAATCTTACAAGATTATAACGCTAACTTTGACCAATGCTTTATGGTAACTGATTGAGATAAGTTCAAAAAAGATGTTGCAAATCGTCTAGCTCACAAAGGAGCTTATATTGGAGTTGCTAAAGAGACCTCTAAGCGTCTAGATTTACTTATTGTAGTTGATCAAATGCTAACAGGATATGATTCTAAATATGTTAATACCTTATATCTAGATAAAATACTTGAATACAGTGGCCTAATTCAAGCCTTTTCAAGAACTAACCGGATTGAAACAATTCGTAAGGAATCTGGAAATATCAAACTATACAAAAAGCCTTATACCATGGTAAGAAACATTGAGGAAGCTTTTAAAGTTTACTCAGGAAATAAAGCTAGTGTAGCTTACGTTGATAAAATTGGTCAAAATATTGTTACAGTTAATATTTTATTTAAAGAAATCTCTCAAATCTTTCTAGCTGAAGGAATTCATAATTTTGAGAAAAACCCTGAATCTAAGGCAGCAAAGGCCAAATTTGCTAGTGAATTTAATAAACTATGAAGAAGAATTCAAGCAGCTACCTTACAAGGGTTTAATTGAGAAAAAGTTACTCATTATACCGAGTTTGATCCTGAAGAAGGAATGAAACCTAGACAAGTTACTTGTGATTTAGAACGTGTAACTTATGATATCTTAATGCAAAGATATAATGAATTAAAGGAACTAGCTAAAAAAGAATATGCAACAGCTGGTGAAAGTGCCTATGATGTAGATACAACCATCATAGAAATGGATGCAACTAGAATTGATAAAGATTACTTAGAAGAAAAATTTACTAAGTGAACTAAAGAGTTACAAATAAATAAAGATGCTGAATTAGTGCAAAATAAATTGCAAGAATTACAATCATCATTTGCAACCTTATCACAAGAAGAACAAAGTATTGCTAACTCATTGATTTTTGAAATTCAATCAGGTGAATTAATTATTAGCCCGGATAAAAGCTTTAGAGACTATATCAATGAAAGAAAAGTCACAACTAAAACCACCAATATACATAATTTTGCTCTTGCATTTGGACTACCAGAAGCTGAATTAAATGAATATATTAATTACGTGCCAAATGAAGAAAATTATAATGACTTTTCAAGATTTGACAAATTAGTTGAATTAGTTGATAAAGATAAAGCCAAAGCATTTTTAGAAGCTGAAAGTAATAGTGTTATTCCAGCTAGAAATCTCTTCCCTAAATTAAAATTAAGATTAAAGAACTATATTTTAGATAAAGAATATGAAATTCAAACCAAATAACTGCCTTGAGCAGTTTTTTGTATAAAAAAGCACACATGCGTGTGCCTATAAAAGTTTAATTATTTGTTTCTTTTTACTCTTCTTGCAACAAGAAGTCCAATTCCTGAGATAGCAACTAGAGCACCTAAAAGTCCCATAGCAAGTCAGAATCCTTGGCGTTGTACTGGGTAGTCAAATTTAACTGCATCTTGAGCAATTGGTGATAGTCCATAAAATTCTTTTGTATTAATCATATCATTCATGGTATTTCTATCTTGAGTAGTTAATTTAACTGCTGGAATTTGAGTGTATTTTAAGTAATTGCTTTCTTTAATGTATTTAACTAAGTTTATAACACGAGGATCTGAACTTTGTTCTTCAGCAAGTTTATTAAATTGTGCTACATTTTTGGTTTCAATTGCATTAATTAAATCAACATATAAAGTGTTTTCTTTAATTCTAGTATCATTTGCTGTATTAAATCCTGCAACATCAATTACTGAGTTAAATAAGTCTGCTAATTTAATATTTGCCTTAGTATCATCACTAAATTTAGCAATTGCTTTAGTTACATCACCATAGCTAGCTTGATATTGAACATTAGTATCAAATGTTGAATTTTCAAATTTGTTAATTTGATACATGAATTCTTGTAAATTAATGAAGGCATTATCAATTAATTTAATTGCATCCTCAAAGTCTTTATCTGAATTTGATCCTGCTAATGAAGTAAGTGCACTAGAATCAACATGTAAGTTATTTACAGCTGGTGCAACTTTTTCAGATGTTCCAAGGTCACTAATTAAAGCGTTTAGTGAGCTTGTTGATGAATCTAAACTCTTAGTTGAGTAAACAAATAGTTTGTTTACTACAGTGTTATAATCACTAGCTTTAGCAATGAATCCTAGAGTAGCTTCATATGTAGGAAGTGTTTGGAATTGTTTGTTAAATAATTCTTTAGCTTCAGGAGTAAAGATAGTTAATTTTTGTTCAAGTTCAATAACTGCTGCTTGTTTTCCATTTACAAGTGGAGTATCAGGGAATTTACTAATTTCTGCCTTAGTGTTAGCAAATTTAGTTTCAATATCTTGTAATGTGTTTAAAGCATCAACATATTTGTAATTAAAGTTAGAATTATCTGCATTTAAGAAGGCTGGAAAACCAGGGAATTGTGAATCGATTTCACTAGCTTGAGTTAAAGTCTTTTTAAGTTCTTGGTTGAGTAAGTCAATTTGTGTTTTTAAGTATTGTGTTGCATTAGCATATTGAGCAGTAGCTTTAACTTCAGCAGTAGCCTTATCCATTTCTGTTACTAAGTCAATGGTTTGAGCAAATAATGGATCAAATGTTTGAACTAGTGGAGTAATAGTTGTCTTTAGTTCTTCTAAAGCAGCATTAGCAGCTTGATTGTATTTAGCTAATTGAGTGTTGTAAGCTTCAAGAGATAAGTTAGCTACTTGTTTATTTGATTCAACAATAAAGTTAATTAAGTTATCTTGTAAGTTCTTGTCATAGTCATTAGAAGCTTTAGTTGCTGCATTTGCATATAAAGTAATAATTGCAGCTACTTTTTCAGCTAGACTAGCTAATGCTTTGTTGTCTGATGTTTTAAATGATTCTAAAGCAGCAATTTGTGAATTAGTGTTATTTACTAAGCTTGATAAATCAGCAACAGTTGGAGCTTCTTTAACAAGTGTATTTAATTCAGCATAAACTGTGTTTAATGCAGCAGCTGGTGTAGCAACAATTTTACCATCGTTTAATAATAGACCTTTTCCAAATGATATTAATGTGCTAATGTATTGAATAGCTGGATTTGCTACAGCAGCTTCAAGAGCATCATCAAGTTGCTTTCTAGCATTTGAAATTTGAATTGATGCAATAATATTTTCTTGACCAATAGTTTCAATTGCTGTATTAAGTTTGTTTAAGTCAAAAGTTAATTCTGCAGTTAGAGCACTAGTTTGAACTTCTTTTAATTCCTTGAATGCTGGATCTAAAGTTGTGGCGTTTTGTGAACTGTAAGCTCTAATAATTGCTTCATTAGTTAAAGCATCCTTAATTATTTCATATGTTCTAATACCACTTAGTTGGTTATATGCAACAAGTAGGTCTTTTAATTCTGTGTTAATAGCTTGTGCTGTTGTGGCAGCATAAGTTTTATCCACTATGCTTTGAACATAAGCTTTCTTAGTGTCGTCTAATTCGGTGAATGCTTTAGTGAATGCATCTTGTTGTTCTTTTGTTGAAAGCTTGTATTCATAGCTAGTTGTAAGAGTAGTAAATGTTGAGATTTCTTGAATCAATTTATTTAAACTGTCAATTTCAGTTTTAATTTTTTTTAGCTCATCATCACTTTTAGCACTTGAGACTTGAGTATTAAAAGCTTCTTTTTGAGCAGGTGATAATTGACTATCTGTATTTATAATATTTGTTACTTCATCTTTACTTGCTTGTAAAGGATCTACATTATCTCCTTGAGCACTAACTGTCTCATTAGTAGTGTTTGCAGAGATAGCAATAACAGGTAAGCAAATTCCACTAGTCGCAATTACACTAGATAGAATTAATTTATATTTTCGATTGTTCATATTAGAATTTTCCTTTCATATAACTTAATTATAGTAATTTATTACTTTAATATAGGTGAAATGGTGTAAAAATGTGGAAATTATCATTTTGTTCCACATTTTGTAAGTTTAAAAAGTTTAATTCTTTAGCATAAAGGTTTAAAAGTTGAAAAAAACATCTTTTAGGTGACAATAATTTAGCCCTAAAAGATGTTTTATAAAATTGATTTAAATATTATTTCAGCTTCTAATTTTGCTTCTTTTACTATAAGAGATAAATTTTTGAATAAATTCTTCATCATAGCAGCATAGTATTGAAACTAACATGCTATTGTCTAAATTACTGCATGTTTTAATAACTGTGTAATATGACATTCTTTTAAGCAAGCCTTCTTTTAATGGAACTCCAAGAAATAAGAAAATAAATGTGGGGAAAATATTAGCAAAGCACATAGCTGTATGAAAAACAATTTTCTTAACTGAGTGAAATCCCTCATCAGTTCCAATAGAAGGCAGTGATAATATGTTAACAAATCCAAAAATTGAACCAAAGATAAGAGAAATAATTGATCACTTAAATAAAGCATCAAATAAATTAGATATAAAATGAATTGTTTTGATTTGAATTGAAAGTTTCTTTTGATATCTTCTCAAAAAGCTTGATAAAAGACTTTTACTTGCTTTATTAAAAATATCTCAAGGGTACTTACAATATTGCTGTGTTCAGGTTTTTGAAACTATGTAGGCATAAAAATTGTCGAATTCTGCCTTGATTTGGTCATCAGTTTTTGGCAAGTCGCTATATATTTGACTTAATTGGCTAGAGTGCTGAAAAGAAAAGTTGATTCTAGACTTGATAGTCATTTGGACACCATATCATAGGTCTTCATGTACAATTGGACTATTTGGTATAGGGTTTGAATATTTACGTATATAAGCAATGTATTTAAATAGATAAATAAAACTTTGGAAATAGTAAAAAATTGTAATTGGATTAAAAGCAAAAATTAGCAAGTATAATGGATTAAAATGATAAATTCAATAAATTCCTATTAGCGTAAAAGCAAATGAAGATGCTAATGCATTATTAAATGAAGCAGCAGCATTGTATTTATATAGTGGTTTATCCTTGAATTTTGCTTTTAACATTATCTATTAAACCTTGTAAATTACTATCATTCTTATTCATTATATGTCCAAATAAAATACTTTCACCAAGACCTACAACACTATTTATAAGATCAAATGTGGAAATAAATGAAGAAATAGGGTTTGCAATAGAAGTTATTTTCAATGTCATTTCTTTAGCTGCTATTTTTTCAGAGATAGATGAAATAGAATTCTTTGTTAAATTAAAACTAGACTGAACATTTTTCGTAAATTTTTTGGCTAAATTGGTGGCAGCATTCTTTAATGTTCCGCCTAGGGCTTTTAATGAATATTGAATTGCATCACTATCAATTAATAAAGACATACCGGTACCTAATGTAAAAATACCTATATTATACGCATCTGAAACAATAGTTTTCATCATACTATCAGATTCTTTTGTCTCGAAAATTCAACATAAAATATCTTTAACGCGTTCTATTTCTTCTTTAGTTGGTGCAACCGAAACAGCTTTTGTAATTTTTGAGAGGATGACATATTCATCTGATTTTATATAGTCATCATACAATTTGATAGTATCTTTTAATTTAAAATATGACATTCAGCTTAAAACATTTATGGACGCCATAACACCCGATTGTAAATATGCTGTCGCTGCTTGCAGTGCTAAGCTGCCTCCAGTAAAGAAAGAAGCAACGGTTAATGAAATTGCTAGTGCAAATTCTGCAGCAGCTAATCCAGATGCTATAACATTTGTTCTATATAAAGCACTGCTATATCAATTTAAGACTTCTCAACTAAATTGAACAGAATCGTTAAATTTTTCGATTTCTTTACAATAATATCAGTCATCACCCAACTTAAATTCTGCTTTCTTAATTGCGTCTTTTTTTTGTTCAATAGTAAGATTATTGTATGTATCATCCTTCAGTTGTTCTTTAGCTTCTGCTTCAGTAATGGACATTCTGTTGTCGATTTTCCCATTTGCGAGAACCTCCCCACGGTGAAAGTTAAAATATATTTCATCCGGATTAAAAGGTATTGCTTTTCTTGTCTTAAAGTTATTTTGATCAACGGTATACAATTCATTCATTTTTTTGAAGTTGTTATATATTTCGTTATTACTATTAACTTCATTAAGCTTATTAATAAGTTCTTGATCATTAATTTTGCTAGTTAGGTTAGAAATATGAGTATTAATAGTTTCTGGATTATATTGATTTTCCTCTATTCTCATTGCCTCTAATGCTGTTCTAGCGATAAAATCTTCACTTGTTATTCCTAATTTTTGAAAATCAATTTCTGAAATATTTATTAATTTACTTACTTGTTCAATTTTTTCTTTTAAAAAGTATTTCTCATCTTCAGTTATTGAATAATTTTTAAAATAATTTATTAGTTCTTCATTTTGACTTTTTGCAAGCTCATATGGCTTGGCCTTATTTATTTTATCCACTTCAATATTCACAATAGCTGGTGTAGTTGGAGTTGGATTTGGCATAATATTGGAAGATAAAGTACTTGCTAGATTTATAATTTCTGTTGTTTTTAGTTTCATTTTTCCTCTTTCAAAAAAGATAGCATATTTGCAACAGCAAAATGTGCTATCTTAAAAGTAATAATTATTTATTATTTAAAGCTAATTGTGTTAATGTTTTAACCATTACACCTGTTGGACGTGAAGCAATATCAGCTGTTCCAGCAACGTCTAAGTGAATGTATTCAACATCTTCTGTGAATTCTTTTAAGAACATAGCAGCTGATGATGATCCACCACCAATTCCACTTAAATCTGTGTTCTTTAAGTCAGCAACAACTGAGTTTCTAATTTCTTTAGCAAAAGCTTCATCTAAAGGCATTCTTCATACAAGTTCGTTTGATTCTTTAGCAGCTGTAGAAAGTTCTTCTCAAGCTTTTTCACTTGTAGCTCAAACTCCTGTATATGTTTGTCCTAAAGCAACTAAGATTGCACCTGTTAATGTAGCAACGTCAACTAATCTTGTTGCTCCTAATTTTCTAACACCATATGTTAACCCGTCAGCCATTACTAAACGACCTTCAGCATCTGTGTTGTTGATTTCAACAGTTTTACCATTCATACTTGTTCATACTGAGTCAGGCAATGAAGCATCTCCATTAACTCTGTTATCTGTAATACACATTACAGCAGCTACGTTTGCTTTTGGTTTTAATTGTGCAATAGCTTTTAAAGCTGAGGCAACAAATACTGAACCTGACATGTCGTATTTCATTCCAAGCATGTTTCTTCCAGTTTTGATGTTGTATCCACCAGAGTCAAATGTGATTCCTTTACCAACATAAACTGTTTTTTCTTTTGAATCAGGATTTCCGTTGTATTCAATTACAACTACACGTGGTTCGTAAACACTTCCACGGTTAACTGAAAGTAATAATCCCATTTTGTTTTCTTCAATAGCTTTTTTGTCTAATACTGTAACTTTTAAGTTATCGTATTTAGCTAAATCAGCAACAACTTGGTCTGCTAATCATTCTGAGTTACAGATGTTTGGAGGTGTAACTTGTAAGTTTCTTGCAAAATTAACAGCTTCTGATAAGATGATAGCTTTGTCTAATTCTGCTTTGTATTCAGCTTCATTTGCATTTGAAAGTAATGAAACAGCAAATTTTTCATCTTTCTTTCCTGTTTTAGCTGAGTAAATGTCAGCATTTACATAGTTGTAAGCTTCAACGAATGCTTTAACAACTAAAGCTAATGTTAAGTTTCCTTTAACAAAGCTTGCTAAATCGATTTGGTATTCTCTAGCTTGTGAAGCAAAGAACCCTTTAGCAAAGGCATATAATGATTCATATTTGAATTTATCACCTTCACCTAAATATACTAAAGCTTCGTTTTTATCAAAGTAATCTGTAACAACATTGTTTTTTTCAACAAGTGTTTTATCGTATGAATCACCTTTGAAAACAGCTTTTAATAACATTGCATTATTTCTTGTTTTGTCAACGTTTTTAATAAACATAATTTTCTCCTTCTAATTTGTATTTAACTAAGTAGTTATATTTTACCCTTTTTAATTAAAGTGGTAGTTATTTATTTTTATTTAAACTTGATCCTTCTTAATGTATCTATGTTTTATTATTAAAGCAATTTGAATAGCATTAATTGAGAAGAAAAATACTTGTGCACAGACACCAATGATATTGGCTGCTGATGCATCAGCATTAGTATTAATAGATCATCAAACAAGTCAGCAAGTACATAGGACTTGGCTAATTGAAAACATTGGTAGAGAAAGATTTTTAACATCTTTAGTCTTAAATGTTTCAATAATTTGTGGCATAACTGCAAAAGCAATTAAGAATGGTGCTAAGAATGAAAGAATTGCTTCAAAAATAGGTGATTTTACATGAACAAAACTAAATACAATAGCAATAATTATGTAAAAAGCACATCACATTGCTAAATTTAAACTAAATTGAGCTCAGTGATCTAATTTTAATTTTCCAATTCTAATGACATTCTTACTAAAAGCAAAATAAATGCTCATTAGTAGCACATTAGCAAAATAAACAGCACCACCTGAAATAATAATTGCTAAGTATGTAGGATTATTTCATCCCATAATTGAGTAGCATAATGATCCAGTTTGTGAAACCATAATGCTAAAAACAGAAAAGCCATCAACGTGTTTAGTTCTTATTAATTTGTAACTTCCAAATAATACTGGTAAACAAGCAAAGAAGCCTAAAATAATACTAAATATGGTCATTATTTTTGACTTAATAAAGCATATTCGACTAAAGTAGCCACTAAGCAACCTTGTGGTTCACCTTGAACGTCAGCTGTTCCAGCAACGTCACAGTGAATAAAGTCGATATCTTTAGTAAATTCTTTTAAAAACATAGCAGCTTGTGAAGAATCTACACGAACTGTTTGTGATCATGATGCTAAATCAGCAACTTTTGATCCTTTATTTCCTTTATTGTAATCTTCATGAAGAGGCATTCTTCATACTTTTTCTTGTGCATTTGCTGCAGCTTGAGCAAATAGGCTGTATTTATCATCATTAGTTGATCAAATACCTGAATATGTATTTCCAAGTGCAACTAGAATTGAACCAGTTAAAGTAGCAACATCAATAATTGTTGAAGGTTTAATTCTATCTGCTGCATAGAAAATTCCATCAGCAAGTACTAAACGCCCTTCAGCATCAGTATCAACTACTTCAACTCATTTTCCACTCATTGATTGGTAAACGTTTTCTGGTAATGAAGCATCTGCATTAATTCTGTTGTCTGTAATGCACATAATTGCTGAAGCATTAACTTTAGCTTTCATTTGTGCAAGTGCTTTAACTGCATAAGCTGCAATTACAGAACCTGACATATCGTATTTCATACCTTCCATGTGGTATCCTTTAGTGTTAACACCTCCGGTGTCAAATGTAATACCTTTACCAACAATAGCCACGTGGTCTTTTTTATTCATTTTGTTACCTTTGTATGTAACAATAACTACACGAGCTTCATGAGTACTTCCTTTGTTAACTGAAAGAAGTAATCCCATGTTTAATTCTTCAATTTCTTTTTTAGTTAACACTTGAACTTCTAAGTTAGCAATTCCACTAAAATCAGAAGCAATAGCAGCAGCTAATTGTTCTGAGTTTAAGAAGTTTTCTGGCATGATTTGTAAGTTTCTTGTGTCATTTACTGCTTTAGCAATGATTTCAAGTTTCTTAATTTCTTCACCATATTGAGCTTGAGATCTGTTTAAGAATAAAGAAAGTGTATTAGTTTCTTTTTCTTCTTTTTCAATAGTTTTCTTAAATAATTTAGCTGATCCAAATGCAACTTTAGAATAAATTCCTCTTAAAGTAGCATCGTAAGAAATTTTTCCTTCTAGTACAAAGCTTTCAACATCAATATCATATGAATAGTTAATGCTTTCTGGTAATTGTTTAAAGAAAGCTAATAATTCATCTAATGTTTGGTGTTTAACATCAAAATATACATAAGCTTCATTTGCTTGTAAATTATTTGTAATTCTTCCTTGTTTTTTAGCAACTCATTGAGGGAAGTTTTGACCTTCAAAAGCAGCTTTTAAGCGTAGGCTTGAACCTGGCTTATCATAATTAATTTTTAACATTTTCTTTCCTTTCTTCAAGATATTTATTAATTGTCATTGAAGCACATTCACGATATGCACGAATTAAGCCTCCAGCTCCGAGCTTTATCCCACCAAAATACCGAACCACTACCACTAGTACGTTAGATATTCCTTTTAAAGTTATTAGATCATAAATAGGTCTACCTGCAGTATTTTTAGGTTCACCATCATCGCTAAATCCAGCTGATTCAGCTCCATTTTGATTAATTAAATAAGCATGGCAAACATGGCGAGCTTTCTTGTGTTCTTTTCTTAATTGAGCAATAATATCTTTAACTTCATCCTTTGATGTTAAAGGTATTAAATAACCAATAAATGTGGACTTTTTAACAATTAATTCTTCTGTAATCATAATTTAGTTTAATTATAAAGCATTATTTAATATATATCGTGAAAAGTGCAAGAAAAATCTAGCTAACTTTTGTTTGTTAACTAGATTTTTACCCCTATGTTCTAGGGATTATTGTATATTTCATGATTCAGTTACTTTATCATAAGGAATTTTTAAAGCATATTTTCAAGCAAATCCAATTCCAGGTGTAATTAAGAATCCTACAATGAAAATAACTAAGTTTAAAAGCACTATAATTGCAACACTATTCCCTTTATAGAAAAGAGGATGTTTGAAGTTTAAGAAATCATAGACAACTAGAGCTAATTGTTTATAAAGATCTGGACCTGGATTTTTAACTTCTAAAGCATCTAGTACAGGTTGCCCTAAGAAAAATAAGAATAGAGCAAAGAACCAGTAAGCCACTAGCACAATGCTAGAAAGTCAAATGGTAGTTTTGGTAACTTGAATGTTTTTGCGATTTAAGATCACAAAAATAAAGCAAATTAATGGATTTAGAAAGTGCACAATTGCGCTATTAATAAATCTTTGAGCTTGGAAGTACTTTATGCTAACTGGAAAAATTAATGTTCAAAAGACAACAAATGTAATTGTAATATAGGTGTTAACTAAAAATAAAGCTCTTTGTGCAATTCAACTTTTTGGATAAATGGCAAAAAGTATTAGTCCAATTCCAATAGCTAGGTTACTAATCCAAGTAAATGTTCCAGTTATTGCTCAAAAACTTGGCAATACTGCTGGAACAGCTTTTTCTGCTACTAGTTTAGCTTTTTCTTCAGGGCTAAATTTATCAATTATGCTAACAATATCATTTGCTGTAATTGCTCATCTTCATAAAGTTGCAATAAAGATTAAAATCAAAATAGCAATTCCGGCAAATAATGTTGCTTTTCTTAGTTTAGTTCACTGATGAAATGTTGATTTTTTTATTTCAATTGTTTTCTGCATGGGAAAATTATATCCAATTATTTTAAAATTAGGAGATTTGTTACTTACACGGTTAGTAATTAAATTAAAAACTATTTTTCGTGTTATCAAGAAGATTATTAACAAATTTTATTTATATGAACAATTAAATTGTAGTTTTATTTTCTGATAAGTCTGAAAATTAATATAGTTTATAAAATAATTTTTTAATTATATTTTTTAGATTTTTAAGGAGCTTATTTGCTCTTTTTTATAATTTCTTTTAATATAATTGAGTAATTTTTATTTTTTTTCGATAGATTATATTTACTTTTAATTGTTGTTACAACCTTATATAAAATGTGAGTAAATTCTTTAGACTTTTAACCATTCTGTAAAATTTTGCAATGCACCTATAATGATATTTAAAAAGTCTTTTATAACAAAATGTTGATATTCAGTAATTTATCTTTTTATTTGGATATGTAATGTGTTTGCTATTAATAGAGGAAATCATTTCAGTATTTGGGCTATATCTAAATTTTGCTAAAGTGTAAAAAACATTATTAAATATGATTTATTATTCTATGTAACTGGTACATAAAAATGATAAGTGTGTTCAAAACATGAATAAGATAATTTTATAGTTGAATCCAATTTGAAATCACATTACATTATGATTAGGGTTAAAAGGGAGGCAGTTATATTTAGTTTTTTATAAAAAGCATTTTTTCTTTACTTTACACACTAAAAAACATATTTAACTTATAAAAAGCATAAAAAATATTGCTAAATTCCCCTAAAAAATAACAAGTAATTATAAAAAAATGAATTTTCTGAAACGCCTTCCATAGTAATTTAATAAATAGGTCTTCCATGCTAGAATAATTTATGGAGGACAAATGAAACTTAAAACATTATCTATTATAAATTTATTAAATGGACCAGCAACAATAGGAAATTCTGTTGCTCCTACGCCAAATATATCTGTATTACATTCGGATTTAGAGAATGATAATACTATTAAAACACCTGAGGGTGATGCGCTTTTATCGCAAAATGAACTAGAATCTTTAAAAAATATTTCACAGTACATGGCTAACACTACCAATGCCACTATTAAAAAACTTTCTGAAAAAATGTCAGATACTAAAATATCAGCAAAGAAATTTGTTGAGTCTATATCGGATACTGACAAAAATGATATATATAACTTATATATCGAAGGAATAAAGCAATCTGATTTAAGCAGTGATAAGAAAAAAGAAATTTTATCAAAATTAGAATCTAATAAAGATGAATTCCAAAAAAAATTTGTTCAAAATGCTAAAGAACAATTTATTTCTTATAAAAAAGAATTAAAGAAGGCGAAAAAAGAATCGCAATATAAAAATACAGTAACGAAGATAGAGAGAATTCAAACCACTGATAATCCGAGTTGAGCTATTAACGATGATGGAAGCATTAATTCTAAATTAGTGGTAAAAGAATATTATGATTTAAAACGAAAGGTAAATTTAGTAAACGAACAAATTAAGCCATTAAATGAAAATATTCAGACTTTAGAAATAATTAATGCTACATTAGTATCTTCTATGATTGTAATTTCAGCAACAGCAGCTGGATTATATATTGCTTCATTTTTTTGCCCACCATGTCTTCTAGCAGCAACTGCTTTAACAGCTGTTGGAGCGATTTTGAGTGTAATATCAATATCCATAACCAATAGAATTAACACTTTAAATGATGAATATAATAAATTAAACTCTTTAATAACAACATTTAATTCCTCAATTAGTATTTCAATTGTATCAATGATAACTGCATTTCCTACATTGCTAAAGAAATCTACAGATATAATTAAAAATGCAAATCTTCTCATTGATGCTGGTGAAGACGCATTATTTGGCACACAAGTTTTAGGTGCTGGGGCTGCTTTACTAAAAGCGGGTATTGATTCTTATAAGTTGTATGAAATTTCAAAAGAAATTATTATGTATCAAAATCATATGAAGGAACTTGACAAATTACTTTTTGATTTTTCATCTAATCTTTCAAAAATAGAAAAAGTTGAATGAGTTGTGGTTGATGAAACACCTCTTGATAAAAAATATGATGAAGGAGGAATTGGCGGAAAAAACACTGTTTTTAAGAACTTAAAAACAGGTGAAGTAAAAACATTGGATCAAATGTTAAAAATGAGTAAAATTCAATTATATTCATATGGGTTGATTAAAGTACACAGTCAAACTAGAGGGTGATATATTAAGAAACTGCCTAATAAAATAAAAGAAGATAATTTAGGTTAGATATGATTATTACATTAATATATATTTTGCATATGATTTTTCAGCCTAAAACAATGGCACAAGTAATACAAAAACAAGATACAAATATTGATTATTACATTTCGAAAAAAATCAAAATTCAAGATTTTTACTTTCAAGATATTTTGACTTACTGGATTAAGTTTAACAAGACTTTAAAATACTTAATGACCTATAGCATAGTCTTATTTGTTCCAAGCTTTATTTTAGCAATTTGCTTTATAGCTATTGATAAGCAAACTAGTACATTATTTTTTATCGGTATAGCGCTTTTACTGGTAGCGGGTTTGTCATTCTTGTCAACAATTTATGCTTTGATCTATATTAGACAGAGTAATTCTTTTATAAATAGCTTCCAAGAATGACAAATGGCAAATAGTAAGTTTGCAGACGAAAACTTAATTGAAAATATGTTGCAACCGGATGCACTTGAAAAATATCATCAAGTCTCAGTTTGCTCAGGTAGACACAAATTTATTGTTGTGTCTGACAAAAATCTGGACAAAATTCAAGATGAAAAGCAACCAGTTAACATCTCTATTGTTAATAAAGTCTGATTCAAAAGTACTAAGCCAGCAAAAATCAAAGATAAGAAAATACATGCATATAGCTTAATGGTACTGGCTAATGCACATAATTTATACATTGATGGATATAAAGCTAATATTAATATGCTAGCTTATGATTATTTAAAATTTGTGTTAAATAAGGATGTTAAATTATCTTCTAAGCAAGCAAATAATCATTTAGAAATTCCTGATATGGACTTTTAAGAAAATTCTTAATTTCTCTTAGATTAATGGTATTATATATAAGCATACAGCTGACAGCTGCAGAAATGTAGAGGAAAGTCCGTGCTAGCACCATCTGCGATGATGGTAGTGATTGCGCTTGGCCCAATAAGCCCTGGATACAAGCAATTGTAGACGACTAGTGCCACAGAGACGAGAGAAATGAAACGGGTAAACTCCGCAAGCTAGAAACTCAAATTTTGGTAGAGGAACTCAAGCTAAGAAATGAATAAAACTTGGGAATATCGTATGATATTAGATAAATTGTCAGCACCGTACAATTTTGTGCGGAACAGAACACGGCTTATGATGCAAAACACTCAATTTTTTTGAGTGTTTTTTAATCATTTTTTCTGGATTGTATTAAAATAATGCATATTTAAAGAAAAAGGATATTTATGAAAGAAAAAACCCCTCTCCAGAAGATCAAAATTGCACTACTAGCAATTGGCAGTTTTATAATTGCTTTAGTTGTAATTTTACTTTCTGCATTTAAATTTTCTCACCCATTTAAGCCTGCGTTTTATAACTATAAGTCTTATATGTCAAAAACTAATATTGACAAAATCCAAAAAGACTTTACTTATAAAACTTTTGATGAAATCAATGAATTCACCAATGCTTTAGTTAACAATAAAGCTATTGCTGGAATTGGAAGCGACTTCCAAGCAATTGATTTAATTAAAAAAGGTCACATTAAGAAAATTGATTTCAAAAAATTATTCAAAAGTGTAGATCATGCTAACTTTGATGAAGCATTGCTTAATAAATTAGGTGATACAGAGTTTTTAGCTAATGTACTAAAAGAAATTTATTCACCAATTGTTTTTAATCACCTTGCTTCTTATGATGATGAATTAACTACTGACATTCATGGCAAAAAACTAGCTAATCCAGTCCACTTATGAGAATACTTTATTCCTTATTATGCTCAAGATGGAATGATTGCTTACAATAAGTCCAAAGCTATCAATGGTAAAGAAATTAATGCTCAAAACTTACAAGCCAATGCTGTAGCCTTAAGCAATCAATATCAAACTACTATTGAGCCATATTCATTATTAAATGAGCTTAATTTAATTTCAAAAAGTGGCTATGGAAATTACATCATTACTGATGCAATTCGTACCAATATGTTATATGCTTCAGGTTATGACTTTCAAAATAATAAATTAACCTTACAGCCTTTTACTGGGACTTCTACAGAACAAAATTATAAGAACCAAATTGTACAATTTGGAAATGTTATTCAAGCAGCTACTTCATATCCAGTAAGTAATTCACGTTACATTACTCTTGACGGAGATGGGCAAAATATTGTAGCTAGATTACTTGACCCAAGTAATAAACAAACTGACAGCGGGATTGTTTATAATGGTGATATGCTAGATATGTATTATTCAGACAATAATTATGATACAGTACCAAATGGAACTGTTGAAGGCTTAAAAATAGGTCAAAATGTCTTACTAGTTGATGGAATAGTGGTTAGAAATGATATTGACTCTAACTATGAAAGTAAACTATATAAAACATTGAATGAAAGTGTGCTGCAAAATATAACTTGACGTTTTTCAAAAGCTAATAATACTTTTGACTTAAATCAAGCTTATAAAAAATACAGCTTAAAAATTTATCAAGATTACTTAGATTCAGTGCTTAAGCCTATATTTAAAGATATTGCTAAATATGCTTCAGTTGAAAAAAGATTAATTGATTTATATAATCAAACTTTAGATGATATTAGTAAACTCAGTTTATATGATCAATTTGTTACTGATGAATTGTTAAGCGATAACTTAATTAAGCAAAACTTTATCTTATATTCAGATAAATTATTTAAAACTAAAGATACTAGTCACCTTAAAGAATTGATTGTTAACTTAATTAACCATGTGGATTTAGCAAATGAACAATTTGCTCCAGTGGTAGCTGATAAGTATGCTAACTTAAATAACTTTGACTTTATCAACTATACACCAACTGCTTATTTAGACTACTTATTTATCAAACGTAATTACTTTATTCAAGACAATCAAGTAGACCGAAAAGCACTAGCAATATATGAAATTGAAGATAAAAATGGAATTCAACACTTCTCAATCAAAGGTGTTTCTGAAGAATTACTATCACAAATTAGTACCTTTTACTTTACACAATACAAAGGCTAGAAATCTGCTCACATCTGTGAGCTTTTTTCTGCCTTAATGATAAAATTAAAATATGAATGCAGCTATATTAGAAAAACTCAAGGCTAAAGTGAAAAATGTACCTAATACACCAGGGGTTTATTTATGGAAAGATCACTTTGAGCAAGTAATTTATGTCGGAAAAGCTAAAGCTTTAAACAAGCGTCTAAATCAATACTTAAAAGGAACAATTAATTCATATAAGACTCCAAAAATGCTAGAGGAAATCTTTGATTTTGAAATCTTCCTTTGTAGTAGTGAAAAAGATGCTTTGGCCCTAGAAACAAACTATATTAAGCAATATAAGCCAGCTTATAATATTGATTTAACTGATGATAAACGTTACCCATATTTAGCTTTACAAATCAAAAAGAATAATGAATTAGTAATCTCATCAGCCTATCGCTTTGATAAATATCAAAAAGATAGCTTTTACTTTGGACCATTTCCAACGAATAGTAATTTTCGTGATTTATTAAATATCTTAGAACGTAATTTTACTTATGAAAATGGACTAAAAATCAAAGAGTTTACTTATACTAGCTCAAAAGCAAAGTTTGATCAAATTATTAATATCTTAAAATTTAAGGATAATAGCTTTATTGATAAGCTACAAGAAAAAATGCAAGCTGCTGCAAACAATTATAACTATGAGCTAGCGATGGAATATCGAGATGCTATCAGTGTGCTAGAGAATATTAAAATCACTCAAATTGCTGAATTGCAAAACTATAATGATATTGATGTCTTTTCATTCATTCCACATGAAAATGTAGTTGCTGTACAAAAAGTCTTTTATCGTTCTGGTATTCAAATTCAACATGCACATAGCTTTTATTGATCTGATATTTTACTGGAAGATTTTATTGTCCAATATCTTGAAACATATTATAAAAACAATAAACTGCCTGATAAAATACTTTTATCTCACGCATATAGTGATATTGAGTTTAATAATCCTAAAATTAGTTCTCGAATTACTTTCCCAATGCAAGGTATATTGCAAAAAATTCTACTTCTAGCTAATGAAAATAATGAAGAAAACATTAAGTTAAACTATGATGAATGATATCGCAAGAATGCTAACTTATTAAATGCTTGAGCTGAATTAGAAACAGTGCTAAATCAAGGCAATAAGATTTCTTCGATCTTTATTTTTGATAACTCGCATTTTGGCCTAAGTGCTCCTGTGGGAGTAGTGACTTGTTGAGAAAATGCCTCTGCTATAGATGCAAAAAGTTCTAAATTTGATCACAGTGAGCAACTAGCCATTATGGATAAGAAATCTGATGTGCAACTAATGTATTTAACTGTTGCTAAATTTATAGCCCAAAAAAGTTTTATGCTTAATAACAGTACTATTTTTATAGTCGATGGAGCTATAATGCAAATTAATGAAGCTTTATATGCTCTCAAAGAACAGGATATCAATAACATTCAAGTCTACGGGCTAGTAAAAGATGACAATCACAGAACAAGAAACTTAATTAACTCTAAGAATGAAGTTTTAGACATTAGTAAGAATGCTTATAACTTACTTTCTAATATGCAATATAGTGTTGATCGTTATGCTAAAAATGTAATGAGCAGATCTTTTGGTTTAAAAGCAAGAAGCAATGATTTAACTAAGATTAAAGGCATAGGCCCTCAAAGTGAAAAAGCATTATTAAAACACTTTAAAACTTATCAAGCAATTAAAAATGCCTCACTTGAAGAATTAACTAAAGTAATAGGGGCAAGTAAGGCTAAAATTATTATCGAACAATATAAGGCAAAATAGTCTTATATTTTTTTCTGCATTTTGGCTTATAGATTTTTGAGATAAAAAAATTCTTTTATGCCTATGATTTAGGGCTTTTGGGATTTGTTTTTTTTTTTTTTTGAAAAAATAATATTGTAGGAATTTTTAGCCTACAGAAAGGAGGCAAATTATGTTTAATAATAATGATCAAAAATCAAATCAAAAGAACTCAAATAATACAAATATGAGTCACAATAATAAAGATTACAAAAATGTTAACAACAATAGATCTAATCAATTAAATCCAAATAACAAGAAAACAAAATAGTGAAAGGAATAAGTATTGAAACATAGAAATTACATAGAATACTTTTTTGTTTTTTGCTTATCTCTTTCAGTATTTCTTTTTTCGATATACGATTTAAACACAGATACTTTTATATGAAATAATATAGTTACTTCTTTACAGAGATTTTATATCAGCATGATAATGGTATCTGGACTAAGTGGCATACTTGCCACTTATTTATTCTACCGAAGAATTATTTATGCTTATCCTATAGCTATATTAAATGCCATTGCATATGGCATATTTGCATGGTCGTTAGATTTATTTATTGATGTTATTATTTATTCTCTAATTCTTCCGGCTATTTTTATCTACTTTTGAATTGTAACTTCTTTTAAATTTAAAATCAGATCATATAAACTAGAATTGAGATGAATTTTGATTCTTGCTTTAGTCTTTATAATAATGTTTATAGTATTTTATTTTTCAACTAAAGGAATAACAAAATTCCTACAAGTTTCATTTAAAAAAGAAATTATAGAATTTGGCTCGAATTTCAAATATAAGAATGAAAGCTATGTATTAGTTACTTTAACAAATACGATATTAATTATTGCAGTAGTAATGATGCTAAGAGGTTTTTCTGAGGTTTGATTAATATGACAGATAAAAAATATTTTATCTATAGTTTTTTATTCAGGAATTGCACTTACAAACTGAAGTGTTGTAATAATAAATATTTGTTATATGTGTTTATCAATCTATATTTTTATAAGGAGCTCTCAAATGAAGAAAGTATATATTGCAATTACTGGCCCGGGATGTGTTGGTAAAAGTACAGCTTTAAATTCAGAACAATTTAGTAAGCTTATTGAGGATAATAAGTTTTATATGTTTCAAGAGCGTGACTATAAAAGTAACGATAATGACTACATCCTAGCATTAAAAGGCAAAAAATCATTTTGACAGTCTCAAAAGTTCTTTTTTAAAACACAGCAAGATGATATAGAAAGAGGAATGCTAATGGATCAAAATATTATTTTTGATAGACATATGCTGGATTCTTTTATCTATCCAGAAGTTCAAATTAAAAATGCTTTGTATACAGAAAAAGAAATTAAGCAGTGGCATAGTTTAAAAAGAAAAATGCTCAATTTTCTAAAGCAAAAGCCCAAACTTGATTTGCTTATTATTGTAACTAGTTCATCATTTGACAAA